>JBGOYX010000043.1:0-4927 GCA_041479865.1 Minisyncoccia bacterium | reverse complement strand
TTGATATAGAAAAAGCCAAAGAGCTTTTGGATAAAGCCGGATTTGTCGCAACTGAAAATGGAATAAGAAAAAGGGCAATAAAAAAAGAAGCGGCTTTCCAATTTAAAAGCACCTTAAAAGTCGGGGCAAAAGGCAAAGAAGTGGAAGAACTCCAGAAGTGTCTATCGCAGCTTCCTGAAATTTATCCCGAAGCTCAAATCACCGGCGTTTTTGGAGAAAAAACAAAGGAAGCGGTAATCAACTTTCAAGAAAAATATATCGATATTAAGGGAACTGGCACTGTTGGCAGTACAACTAGAAAGAAATTAAATGAAATTTGTTTTAAGCCCGGCGATGAAGAAATTTTTCTAAAATTTTTTCTTACGACCGTTAATCAGCCAACCCTATTAGACGTTGCTTCTCTTTTAAAAGAACAGTGGCAAAAAATTGGAATAGAAATTGAAATTCAAAAAATTAATTCTTCAAAAATTGAAGATACTATAAAGAAGAGGGAATACGATCTGCTTTTATTTGGAGAAATTTTAGGTTCTATCCCAGATCCTTTTCCTTTCTGGCATTCCTCTCAAAAAAAAGACCCTGGGTTAAACTTGGCTTTATATGAAAATAAAGATACGGATAAATTATTAGAAGAAGCACGGCAAACCTTAGATGAAACTAAAAGAAAAGAAGATTTAGAAAAATTCCAAGATATTTTAATTGAAGATGCGCCTGCGGTATTTTTATATAGCACGGATTATGTTTATTTTGTTTCCCAAAAAATTAGAGGAATCAACGTAAAAACGATTACAGACCCCTCAAAAAGATTCATCGGCATAGAAAATTGGCATTTAAAAACTAAAAGGGTATGGCGATAAGCTTAAAAAATAACTCAAAGCGAACTAAAACTTACTGCGGAAAAATAAAGCCGGATATAAGATTTTTAGATGATATGCGCTATATTCTCTATGACCGGAAATGGGCGAAAAAAACTCCTAATTTTCCCCTATATTATATGTATCGCGGAGTCAAGAAAAAGGGCGATTTGAGGTATGATATTACGGTTATCCCTGCCCAGATGTTAGGCCAAGAATTTCCAAAAACTAAAGGTCATGAACATTCAAAAAAATATCAAGAGCTTTATACCGTTCTAAAAGGTAAAGCAATTTATTTAATCCAGAAATACAAAAACAATAAAATTGACGACGTATATGCGATAGAAGCTAAAAAAGGTGAAACCGTTATAATACCTTCTTATTACGGCCACATCACAATTAATCCTTTGAAAAACAAATTAATAGAAGCTAATTGGTTAAATAAAAAATGTCAAAATATTTATAATATATTTGAAAAAAATAAAGGGGCTTGTTATTACTATACAAAATCAGGCTGGATAAAGAATAAAAATTATGAGCTCCGTTTAAAGAGAAAAATTCCTAAACTTCGCTTTAAAAAATCTCTTAAAAAAATGCCGAAAAATTTGGATTTTCTAAAACGCTAAGCCCAGGTGGTGAAACTGGTAAACACACTAGCTTCAGGAGTTAGTGCCGAAAGGCTTGGGAGTTCGAATCTCCCCCTGGGCACCATGGAAAAGTTTAAAAAATTTAATAATCTCCGGATTATTCCTCTTGGCGGGCTTGGCGAGGTTGGCCGGAACATGATGCTTCTTGAATATCAAAGAAGGGTTTTAATTATTGATATGGGTTTTCGGATGCCAGAAGAGGATATGCCGGGAATTGATTATATTATTCCAAATATTGAGTATTTAAAAGGGAAAAGCTTAAATCAATCTAATTCCAACTCCCACGCCATATTCTCTCACCTTAGACAAGACCCTAAAAATATTTTGGGCATAGTTTTTACTCACGGCCATTACGACCATATCGGAGCTGTTCCTTATTTAATTGAAAAAATCTGGCATCCCCGATTGGAAATTTTTGCCTCCCCTCTAACTCGAGCAATAATTCTAAAAAGACAGGAAGAATTTCCCCACCAGCCAAAATTAGATATTGCTGAAGTCAAAGATGGTTCAATAGTTAATTTAGGACCTTTTCGGATTGAGTTTTTCAGGCAAAATCATAATATTTCTGATAATTTAGGTTTGCTTATCACCACACCTGTTGGAAATATTTTACACACTTCGGATTTTAAATTTGACCATAATCCGGTCAACGATTTGCCGACTAACTTTCAAAAACTTCAAAATCTTTCAAAAAGAAAAATTCTCCTTTTAATGACTGACTCAACCGGCGCTGAAGAAGAAGGTCATTCTCTTTCTGAAAAAACAATTGAGAAAAATTTGGAAGAGATTTTTAGAAAGGCTCCAGGCAGAATTATCGCTGCTACTTTTGCCTCTTTGATAAACAGAATTCAACAAATTATTTCTCTTTCAGAAAAATACGGAAGAAAGGTCTGTCTTGAAGGATATTCAATGAAAAGTAACGTTGAAATCTGCAAAAAATTGGGCTATATAAAATCAAAGAAAGGAACTCTTATCCAGACAAAAGAAATTAAAGATTATCCCGATTCAAAAATTACGATTTTATGTACCGGTGCCCAGGGAGAACCAGAAGCTGTTTTAATGAGAGTGGCAAACAAAGAGCATCCTTTTATTAAATTAAAACGCGGAGATACGGTAATTTTTTCCTCTTCAGTCATTCCTGGAAATGAAAGAACGGTTCAAATTATGAAAGATGAGATTTTACGTCAAAAAGCAAAAGTTTTCCATTATAAAATGATGGATATTCATGCCGGCGGCCATGCTCAAAAAGAAGAAATAAAGGAAATGATAAAAATTATGAGGCCGAAATTTTTTATGCCAATTCACGGCCAATACTCAATGTTAATAGCGGCAGCTGAAATTGCTAAATTTGAAGGAATTCCTGAAAGAAATATTATAGTGGCTGAAAACGGCAAAATTATTAATTTAACAAAACACCAAATTTATCTTGAAAAAGAATTCATCCCCGCAAATTACGTGATGGTAGATGGTTTAGGCATTGGTGATGTGGGAGAAATAGTTTTGAGAGACAGACAACAATTATCTAAAGATGGAATGTTTGTCATTGTGGTTGTTGTGGATAGATTGGCTGGAAAGGTAAAGGGTTCACCTGATATAATATCAAGAGGATTTGTTTATTTAAGGGAATCAAAAGAATTGTTGAGAGATACCCGAAAAAAAGTAATAGAAATCGTTGACCGAGCAGCCGGTTCCGGAGGAGCGGTAAACTGGAGTTATATTAAAGATGAAATTAGAAATAAAATTGGTCAATTTCTATTTTCTAAAACACAACGTCGTCCTATAATTTTACCTGTGGTAATAGAAGTATAAAAACCTGCCCCGCAGAACCTTGATTCTCGCGGAGCTCGAATTAATATGCGAGTTTTTAGCGGCATTCAACCAACAGGCGCAATCCATATAGGCAACTATTTGGGAGCAATAAAACAGTGGTTAGAACTTCAAGAAAAATCTGACTGTATTTTTTCTATTGTTGATTTACATTCTATTACTATTCCCTATTGGTCCTCAGAACTCCAAAAAAATATTTTAGATGCTGCTATTTGTTATTTGGCGGTCGGAATTAACCCGGAAAAATCTCTTCTTTTCGTTCAGTCAGAAGTTAAAGAACATGCCGAATTAGCTTGGCTTTTAGGAACAATAACTCCAATCGGAGATTTGTTAAGAATGACCCAATATAAAGAAAAAGCAAAACAATTTAAAGAAAAAGCTGGGGTTGGAATTCTAAATTACCCAATTTTAATGGCAGCTGACATTCTTTTATATAAAACTGACCTTGTTCCGGTGGGAATAGACCAGCAACAACATGTAGAATTAGCCAGAACCATAGCCAGAAAATTTAATAAAACATTCGGCCAAACCTTTCCCGAACCTAAAACAAAACTCCAAAAAATTGGAGCTAAAATTATGGCCTTAAATAACCCTAAGAAAAAAATGTCAAAATCTTTGGGTCCTCAGAGTTATCTTTCAATTTTTGATGAGCCGGACGTTATTGAAAAAAAAATAATGACGGCTGTTACCGATCCCGGAAAAGAAATAAAATATAATCCAGAAAAAAAGCCGGGTATATCCAATTTATTGGTAATTTATAGTCTTTTTTCAGAAAAGGAAATAAAAGAAATTGAAAAAAAGTTCAAAGGTAAAGGTTATCAAGAATTCAAAAAATCTTTGGCTAAACTTTTAATAAACTCTTTGGAACCTTTTCGCAGAAAAAGAAAAGAACTTCTCCAAAGAGAAGTTTATATCAAAGAAATTTTAGAACAAGGAAGAAAAAGAGCTCAAACTATCGCCCAATCAACAATGGAAGAAGTTAGAAAAAAAATGGGGTTAGTTTAATAATAATTTTGTTACAAAAATTCTGTTCGGTATTATTTTTATGCCGAACATTTTATTTTTGATTTGTATAATATTTAAGTAAGAATTTTGCTAATAATTCACCGCCAAGTTCTTCTGATTTGTGTTCAATAAAATACTCTCCCTCCACTCTCTCTGGTTCCACTGTTATTCCTTTACCAACTTTAAGCATTTCTGCATCATTATAATTATTTCCAGTAGTCATAATCTGTTTTGGGAGGATGTTGAGGTATTCGGCTAAACTAAGAATACCCCGCCCCTTACTCATAATTTTACTTCCGATATCATAGCCTTCATTGGTCCAAAGACAATAAAGCTCACTTTCTGGATCCATTTCTTTCACTAAATTTGGTATTTCTTCCATTTGATCGCAATGAGGCGTTAAAATAAGCATTTTAGGTTCAAACCCTCTGATTCTTTTATCTGTGACCATCATTAATTTGATTTTTTCTTTTATATTTTTCAGTTTTTTAAAATATTCTATTGAATAAGGAGGGTGAATAATTTTTCCTTCAAACCAAGTAATATTTCCGTTTTCGGCTTGAAGGATAATATCGCTATCAAATATTTCATTAACCA
>JBGOYX010000042.1:0-4992 GCA_041479865.1 Minisyncoccia bacterium | reverse complement strand
TCCCTCACGGTACTTGTTCACTATCGGTGAGATTAAGTATTTAGCTTTGGCCAATTAGTCCGGCCTGCTTCCCACGGAACTTTCTTTTTCCATGGTACTCAAGATAGATAACAAGGAGCACGAAGCAGTTTTCGAGTACGGGACTATTACCTTCTTTGGTTCCCCTTTCCAGGGTGATTCTTCTAACCAAACTTCGTCAAAATGTCTCCCTCGGAAATCAAGCACATAAAATTATGTGCTCAACTCCCGACGTTACCTCCTTTCAACCCCCTTCACCTTTAATAAAAGGTGAAAGGTTTGAGCTATCTCCCTTTTCGCTCGCCGCTACTAAGGGAATGCATTTCGCAAAATTCGAAAATTTGCGAAATAGTTTTTTATTTTCCTCCGCTTACTGAGATGTTTCACTTCAGCGGGTTTACTTTCCGATTTTAAAATCGGAATAATTCCGTTTTTAATGGAATTGGGTTGCCCCATTCGGAAATCTGCGGTTCAAAGGTTGCTAGTCACCTCCCCGCAGCTTTTCGCAGACACGCCACGTCCTTCATCGCCTTAATCTCCCAAGGCATCCACCATCCGCCCATAAATAAATGCAATCTTGCCCTCCAAAATTTTGCTATACAAAATTTTGGAGGGACTTTGGCTAGTAATTAATAATTATAATTACTTTTCTAATATTTCTATCCTTTATTCTTTTTTCAAAGTTCTTTCCCTTTTCAACTCATTCGGAAATCAAAAACCGCTTTTAGGGAGCGGTTTCTACAGACAATAAAAACTCACAGAATTTAACCGCTTCCTATATTTGGAATCTTTCTTGATATTCTCATAAAAAAGTGAAATTTTGTTATATCGAACTAAGGTTCGTTATAACAACTTCTATTTTACTAAATTTAAAGTCTTTGTCAAGACCCCACACCTATTAAATTGTGGAAAACTAAAATTCTCTCTTGTTTACAGAATAGATGTGGGGTAAAGCCCCTTGACTATGATTATCTCTAGCTTATTTTTCGGAAATTTTCTCTTTAAAATCTTCAATGAATTTAGCTGCCGCCTCTTTTCCTCCTAATCCGAAAGCCAGACCAAAGGCCAAGCTTATCATAAAAATAAAGCCCATTACTAAGGTATTAATAATCGTCGTTGCCACCCCTAACTGAATTAAAACGGCGAAAATGGCAAAAATATAAATCGCCCAACGAACGGCCGTTCCCAAAGTCGCCACATGTTTTACCTCAATTTTTTTAACAGAAGCCTTAATGATTTTTTCCAATATATCAGCTATAATTATTGCGACTACCAAAATTATTACCGAAATAATCAAATCAGGAAGCCAACTAATTATTTTCTGAAGCAAAACGACAAAAGCCGTCAATCCCAAAATATCGGCTGAAATCATTAAAAAAATAATCACTAAAATCCATTTGAAAATTGCTCCAATAAATTCCGAAGGGCTGACTTTTAATTCCGCCCTAGATAGGGCTTCCTTCCAGCCTGTCTTTTCAAAAAGATTATCAAATTTCAAACGGGATAAAATTTGGGCTATTATTTTTCCAATGGCTATGGAAATAAACCAACCGATAATAAAGATAATTACAGCTGCCAGAAAGGCGGGAATAAAACCTAAAAATCTCTCCCACATACTTTGGAAAGTTGAAAAAGTAATTAAAGACCAATCTTGAACCATTGTGCCAATACCGAGTTAAGTCGCGGCACGCGTCGGCTTCGCCTCCGCTAACACCGCTCCTTAAAAACCCTCGGTTTTTAATTTTTTCCTATACGGAAGAACCGAAGGGTTCTCCCGACCCCATTCCGATTTGGGTTATTTTTCGACCTTTTGAGAGATTATTGTATTATACAATGTCAAGGAAAACAAAAAAGCCATCCTGTGGAAAACTTTTTTGTGTGGAACATACGAAATTATTTTTCAATTTCTATGTTCCTACAACGTAAAAATCTCTGATTTTGTACGTTGTGGACCCGGCCGGATTCGAACCGGCGATTTCCGCATTGCAAATGCGGCGTTCTAACCAACTGAACTACAGGCCCGCTATACCAAAATTTTATAAAATTTTGGTCGCGCTCGGCATAAATTTAACGAATTTATGCATAGAGCCTTATTTTGTGGGCGACGAAGGAGTCGAACCTTCCACCTCTTCTTTATCAGAGAAGCGTTCTAACCGCTGAACTAGTCGCCCATAAAAATTTCAGTTGGGCCCGACGCAATTTTTAGTTTACGTATAGAGCCAAATTTTAAACTTTTTCCAGAATAAATAGTTTTTTCTTTATCGGATCAATAATTGAAGATACTCTTTTTTCAAAAACTAATTTTAATCCTGAATTCTCAAAAAATTTTTTCCATTCATCGCCTTTTTTAAAATTTCCAGTTTCTTTATTCTTTTGGAAAAGAAAATCAAAAGAAATTCCGTGAATTTTACAAATTAATTTTGCCAAAATTCCTTCTGCCAAGTCCTCAAAAATGATAATTTTATCTTTTACCACTCTTTTCGCTTCTTCTAAAATAACCTTCTGATTTTGGCAATGATGTAAAACGTAATTTATCAAAACCACGTCAAAATAATTTTCGGAAAAGGGAAGAGAAACTCCATTATAAACTTGAAAAGGAATATTGACGATTCTTTGATCTTTAATATCTACTCCGACTAAGTCCCCTTTAAAATATTTTTGAAAATTTTTCCCAATTATTCCCGAACCACACCCTAAGTCCAGAATTTTAGAGCCTTCTTTAATGAATCCTTTACAGTGAAGACACATTTTTTTTGCCGCCATTTTATAAACTTCAGAAAAAATCTTATAAAAATACTTCATTATTTTGCCTTGTCCTGTTTAGAAATTTTACAAACCAAGCATAACAAAATATATTTGCTATTAAAAATTTCTAACGGGGCTTGCTAAAATTTCCAATTATCAAATCAGGTATTAATTTTTTCAACACGGCTCCGGTTATTTTTATTGAAAAATTATAATCTCCGCCATTAACAACAATTTTGGGATTTTTCATTAATCCTTTGTCAATAAAAGTTGGTAATTTCCACAAATTTCCAAAAGGAGGGATTGCTCCAATTTTTACCCCCTTAAATTTATTTTTCATTATTTTTTCTGAAATGAAATCAACTTTCTTTACCGGCTTTTCTTCTTTCTTTTTTTGCCAGTCATTAACTGTTTTTTTAAATTTATTTTTGTCTAAATTTTTATTTCCAGCGATTAAAACCACCAATATCAATTTATCCATTTTCAAAACCAAGGTCTTCCCTATCATGTTTGGCTTAACTCTTAAAGTTGCTGCTTTGTCATAAGCAGTATAAACCGTCCGATGAGGAACAATCTCGTATCTGGCCTTATTTTCAGTTAAAAATTTAAAAATACGCGAAGCGTTCAAGGTTCTTGCCGAAGGCAAGGTTCTTATAAGCTTTTTTGAAATTGGCATATTTGTTATTTTAACAGCTTTTTTAATTTTTGGCAAATTTCTTTATTATGATAAAATAATAGAATGTTATTTGCTTTATTGTTTTTTATTTGCCAAATAATTTTCGGCTTTTTAATCTTTGATTTTTTTGACCCCGAAAAGAAATTTCATCCTCTTGAAAGGATAACCGGCGGTATTTTGATAGGCCTTGTTTTTAGCGGTTTTTTAATTTTAATTTTCGGTTTAATTTTAAAATCATTAATTCTGGGAATTTATACTTTTTTCCCCGTTCTATTTTTATTTTTTATTTTAAGATTTAAAAATTTGATTTCTCTTTTTAAAGAATCCGTTATCTGTCTAAAGCAAAAGAAATGGTTCTCTTTTAAAAATTTATGGCTGGTTTTTCTTTTGGCAATTATCTTAATTTATACCGCCTTTCTTACGACAATTCTATTTAAAACCGAAGACGGTTCTTTAAAATCGGCTTTAATCGGTTGGGGTGATACTGCTTTTCATTTGTCGGTAATTGAAAGATTTGCTACTGCTCAGCCTTTTAATTTGGAACATCCCTCTATGGGTGGAGCCAATCTGAGTTACCCATTTATGATTAATTTTATTTCCGGCATCTTCCGGAAATTAGGAGCTGAACAAATTTTTTCTTACCGACTCCCCCTTTTTATTTTTGGAATAATCGCAATTTTCCTGATTTTTGCCTTTGCTTATCATATTCTCAAATCTAAATTTTTTACTATTTTAGCTTTGATTTTTATTCTCTGGGGCAGCGGTTTGGGTTTTTTAGTCCTTTTTAAAGATTTAGATAAAAGCTATCAAGAAAGCGGTTTGGGAGGAATTTATCAGCTTATAAAAAATCCTCCCCATGAATATACTCATCTTGATAACCGAACCGGCGGCAAAGACAGTAAAAAAGACACTGAAGACAATATTGTTTGGATAACGCCGACGATTTCTTTTTTATCCCACCAGAGAACCTTTGTTTTGGGTTTGGCTATTTTTTCTTTAATTCTTTTGGGTATTTATTACTATGGAAAAACCAATTATTTCTGGCGTTTTAGTTTAATCGCCGGCCTTTTGCCCTTTTCACATACTCACTCCTTTTTGGCTTTATTTTTTCTTTTGGGAACTCTTTTTTGGTTTTTTCTTTCCCATTGGAAAATTTGGCTAAAATTTGCTTTTTCTACTCTGATTTTAGCTTTGCCTCAAATAATTTATTATAGTTCAAGTAGTGAAAATTTAACTAAAAACAGTTTTAATCCCTGGTTTAGCTGGATGATGTGCAATCATCAAAAATCGTGGCTCTTTTGTAATCTTCAACCCGGTACCGATTCCAATCCCCTTTGGTTTTGGTCAAAAAACTTTGGGGTAGTTTTTTGGGTTTGGCTTTTTGTTCTTTTCCTTATATTCCTTTCTTTTTTCTTTCCTTATTTGAAGAAAAAATTAAAAAATAAACTAAATTTTAGCTTTATTTCAGCTTCCGTTGTATTATTTTTAATGCCAAATTTTTTCTTATTTCAACCTTGGGAATTTGATAACAATAAAATTTTATTTTATTGGTG
>JBGOYX010000041.1:0-5031 GCA_041479865.1 Minisyncoccia bacterium | reverse complement strand
TCGATTACAATTTTGAATCTTGCCGGGAAATTTAATTTCACTTTGCCGAGTAAAAAATTCATGTAGTCGTTTGTCGCGTTTTTCATTTCCATGTCGCCGGAACCTTTCGAAAACATTCCGTTCTTGACCAATTCTTCAATTTGGCTTCCTAAACCTGCTCTTTTTTGATAAAGTTTTAAATTAGAACTAATTAAAAAAATTACTATTATTAAAACAAATAAAACTGTAAGATATTTAAAAATTGTCGGGGAAAATGGCTTCTTTATTTTTTGCCTTTTTTTTGTTATCATAGTGGTAAAATGGCAAAAATGAATTCAAAAAAAATTTTCAAGATGATCTGGATAATTTTGATATCTCTGGTGGTTTTGAGTATGATTATTCTGACAGTGGCGCCTCTGTTTTAAAAAGACCAACCAAAAGAGTATGCGTTTTCCATTTTGAACGAAGTGAGAATCAAGGTTCCACCGACCGAAGAGAGGTGCGGTTCTTATTGTAGACGATCTTTAACTGGGTTTCAACCCCGCACTAAATTTTTAGCACAGAATTATCCTTTGAGTATTTCTAAAAATGCTTTCTGGGGGATTCTTATTTCCCCTTTTTCTTTTAGTTCTCGCTTCCCTTTCTTTTGTTTTTCTAATAATTTTCTCTTTCTGGTATAATCTCCACCGTACAAAGGGGCAATAACGTCTTTGCCTTTTGCCCTGATTGTTTCTCTGGCGATAATCTTTCCTCCGACCACCGCCTGAAGAGCAACCGAAAAAAGCTGGGGAGGCAGAACTTCTTTTAATTTTTTAACTAATTTTTTTCCTTCTTGAAGGCTTTTTTTGTTTGGAACAATTCTGGAAAATGCCTCTTCTTTTCTGCCGGCAATTAAAATTTCCAATTTCACCAAATCTGCCGGCCGAAAATCTAAAACTTCGTAATCCATTGAGGCAAACCCCTGAGTTTGAGATTTTAATCTATCGTAAAAACCGACAATTATCTCTCTTAGGGGGACTTCGCAAAGTAAAATAATCCTTTCTTTACTGAAATATTGATTTTGGATGGCCATTGCTTCAACTCCCTCCAAAATTTTAAAGACCTGACCAAAATAATCAGTTGGCGTTATTATTTCCAGCTTTACCCAAGGTTCCAAGGATTCCTTGATTTGGCCGGGATCCGACCATTCGCTGGCTGATTTAACAAAAAAACTTCTGTCTTTTTTATCAATAATTTGAAAAGAAACTTGAGGAGTAGAAATGACTAAATTTAACTTGAATTCCCGATAAAGTCTTTCAGAAATAATTTCAACATGAAGTGTTCCTAAAAAACCGCACTGAAAACCCCGACCCAAAGCTTCTTTTGCTTCCAATTCAAAATTTAAAGACGGGTCGTTCAACTTTAGCTTGGTCAGGGCCTCTTTTAATAAACCAAAATCATCGGGGTTTTCGGGGTAAATTGAAGCGAAAACCATTGACTTGGGCTCTTTGTATCCTGCTAGTGGCTCAAGGTTTTGAATTTTAGATTTTGAATCTTGAAATTTGATTATAGTATCCCCCACTTTTACTTTTCCGGGTTCTTTAATCCCGGTGGCAATATAGCCGATTTCACCGGTTTTTAATTCTTTCTGAGGTTTTAAATCCGGTTTGAAAAAACCCAATTCCTTTATTTCTCCTTCAGTTTTGCTAGCCATTAAATAAATTTTTTCTCCATCTTTGATTTCGCCGTCAACGAGCCTGACGTAGGCAATCACACCTTTATAAATATCGTATTTTGAGTCAAAAATTAAAGCTCTGACCGGTTTTTCAATTTCACCTTTCGGCGATGTCCCGAAGGAGTCGCTTCGCGACCCTACGGGACAGGGAATTTTTTCAATTACTTTTTCTAAAAGATTTTTGACATTTGTTCCTTCTTTGGCAGAAATCTCAAAAATTTCGTTTTTTGGAATTTTTAATAAAATGGAAAGTTCTTCTTTTGTCTCTTCAATTTTAGCTTGGGGCGAATCAATTTTATTTACTGCCGGAATAATTAATAAACCTTGCTTTTCTGCCAATTCTAAATTAGCAATTGTCTGAGCTTGAATCCCTTTGGTAGCGTCAACCAATAAAATTGCTCCTTCAACTGCTGCCAGAGAACGAGAAACTTCGTAAGAAAAATCAACGTGGCCCGGAGTGTCAATTAGGTTTAAAATATAGCCCTTATATTCCATTCTGACCGGCTGCATTTTGATAGTAATGCCTTTTTCTCTTTCCAAAGGCATCATATCTAAAAATTGGGGCTGCATTTTTTCTTTCGGAATGGTTCCGGTTAATTCCAAAAACCTGTCTGCTAAAGTAGATTTTCCGTGGTCAATGTGAGAAATTATGCAAAAATTACGGATATTTTTTTGTTCCTCTGACATTGTGCTTTTTCCAAAATTAAGAAGAGAAAAATTTCCTCTTCTTTTGATAAAAAACGACGAGAAGAATGAGAAATTGAATTATGGCTGAAATTGAGAAAGCTAAGGGCAGCCCTATAATTGAAATGTTTTCTAAATTTTGAAGGTTGAAAATTTTGATAAAAATTTCTTGAAATGAGTTTTGAAAAGAAAAAAACCGAACGAAAAAAAGAGCTAAAGGAATATTAATAAGCATTGTTATAATACCGGAGAGTGCCGGAATTTTGGTGTTTTGAACGGCATAAAAAACTTTGGCAAGTAAGAGAACTAAACTCTGGGCAAACAGACCCAAGGCGAACATTCCCAGACAGGCGGCCGTCAAATGACTGTCAATTAAGCCGAATTTCCCGACTTTAAGAATAATTTTGACCACTAAATCTCTGAAAATAAACAAAAGAAAGCTTAAAGGTAAAATGAAATAGATAATTTTCGAAAAAGTTTCAGAAAATATTTGGAAAAATTTATCTTTGTTTTGTTTTGAAAAAGCCAAAGCCAAAGAAGGAAAAGTAGCCGTTGAAAAAGAAATACCAATGAGGGTTAAAATTGGACGGCTTAAGTTTTCAGCCAAATTAAAAACAGTAATGTTCCCCGAAGCCAGCTTTGAAGCAATTACCGTCATCACCACTAAATTAATCTGACTGGCGGCCAACCCTATTGAACGAGGAATGCTTAATTTTACAACTTTTCTGAAACTTTCATCTTTAAAATTAAAAATTCTTCGGGAATTGAAACCTAATTTAAAAAGAGCAGGAAGTTGAATTAAAACATATAATGCCCCGCCAAAAACCACACCCCAAGCTAATCCTTTTAAACCCATTACAGGAACGAAAAATAAAATTCCAAAAATTATTCCTAAGTTATAAACTATCGGAGTCAAAGAAGCAATTAAAAATCTCCTGAAAACGCACAAGACCGAAGATAAAATATTACCTATTCCCAAAAGAAAAGGGCTTAAAAACATAATCCTCGTCAAAAGAATTGTCAGTTCTTTCTTTTCGCTGGAAAAACCAGGGGCAATCAATTGGATTAATTGAGGAACAAAAATAATTAAAATTAAAGAAACCACTATTAAAATGAATAAAAACAAATTTAAAAGATTGGCCAAAAATTTCCAAGCTTCCCCCCGAGAACGAACTAAATGTTGGCTGAAAATCGGAGTGATGGCGGCGGAAATCGCACCCATAATTAAAACCATCGTCAGAAAATCAGGAATTCTGAAAGCAGTATAATAGATATCAAGTTCATCGCCAGCTCCAAATTTGCCAGCTAATAACCTGTCTCTGAAAAGGCCCAAGAGAGCAGACAAAAAAGAAGTGGCAGCCACGACAAAAGCAGCTTTATTTATACTTTTTGCTTGATGGTCAAAAATATTTTTTATCATTTTACCTTTCTCATAACGATGATTGGCGTCTGTTGATTAGATTGGCTAGCCGGATTGTCTTTTAAAATTTCCAAGATTAATTTTTCTTTTCCTTTTAAATTTATGCTTTCCCCCAAAATGTTTCCCCCTAAATCATTCACATCAATAACTGTAAAAGAAAATCCGTATTTTTTATTCAATTGCTCGCAAAGTTTATCGCAATCTTTAGGCCCTAAAATTCCCATTTCCCCATATTGAGGAAAAGCTTCGCCGTAAAAACCGTCTATTTGAGAAATTTGATAACCTGCTAAACGATAGAAATTACCAGAAGCGCCAAAAATTTTTAAAATACTTCCCAAGATTCCAGCCAATATAATCCTCGGAAGACCCGCTAAATTAATAGCGACCTGCATTTTCAAAGGGTTTCCGACCGAAAAACCATAAGGAGTTTTTTTAGCAAATTTTGACAAAAATTTTGCCCAAAAGCCAATCTTAACATTTTTTTTATAAATTATTCTTCCTTGTAAAATTGAAATGATTTTTTGACCCAAACAAACTATATCTCCTTTCTCTAAATAAGATAAAACATACTTTTCTAAAATTTCTTCTAAATTATCTTTGTCAGTAATAAAATGGGTTTTTATTGGATAGCGAGCCCATTTTTGGTTATTAATTTTCACTATTAATTTTTTTCCAGTATTTGGCTGAAAATCCATAGTTTTTTATTTTTATTCGGTGATTTTGACAATTTTTAACCAGCCAGCGTTTTTAATCGCCAGATTAGTCATTGTTAAATTTGGAAATTTATTATCTTTTACGGCTAAATAGACATAATCGCCCGAAACAAAAACTCTTTCAGCGAAACCTGACAAATTTAGGTTTGCCACTATTTTGGGATTTTTAGGATCAGAAATATCAACAACTTCCAAGCCTGCCTTACCTGCAGCCAAAAAAGCGTATTCTCCTGAGACAAAAACGCTTTCAACCGACCCCAGCGTTTTAATGTTACTGATTAAAACTGGCTGATTGATGTTTGAAATATCAAAAATATAAAGACCGGCTGTGTCTCCGGCTAAAAAAAGATAATTATCTTTTACAAAAACACTTTCAGCATAACCTAAGGTTCTATAAGTACTGACTAATTTGATATTTTGGGGTTCAGAAATATCAAAAATTTGGAAGCCGCCATTTCCTCCCTTGGCCAAAAAAAGATAATTCCCTAAGACAAAAACAGCTTCAGTTTCCTCTGGCAAGT
>JBGOYX010000040.1:0-5170 GCA_041479865.1 Minisyncoccia bacterium | reverse complement strand
TATAGTCCAAATTAATACCTTGTCAACTGTTTAAGGTATTGGAAATTTTCTACAAAGTTTTTTAACTTCTGTCTTTATCTTCTTTGCCGAAGCTGGATTAGAGATTACTTCATTTATCCAAAAAGCGATTTTTTTCATTTCTCTTTCTCTCATGCCTCTAGTAGTTAAAGCAGGTGTCCCCAATCTAATACCAGAAGGATTATAAGGTGGCCTCTTATCATAAGGAATAGCGTTTTTATTCAAAACAATTCCTGCTTTTTCAAGAATAATTTGGGCTTCTTTGCCAGTGATATTTTTATTAGTTAAATCAACTAAAATCACATGATTATCGCTTCCACCGGAAACTAATTTAAATCCGTATTTTTTAAGTTCTTCAGCTAAAGCTTTCGTATTTTTTATAATTTGCTTGGCATATTTTTTAAATTTTGGAGTCATTGCTTCTTTTAAGGCAACGCCAATAGCGGCTATTGTATGATTATGAGGACCGCCTTGTAGCCCCGGAAAAACTTTTGGGAAAATTTTATCTCTTAATTCTTCCCGACAAATAATAATTGCTCCCCGTGGCCCCCTTAAGCTTTTATGAGTAGTGGTCATTACTACATCAGCAAAGGGAAAGGGGCTTGGATTGCTTTCCCCTACTACCAAGCCTGCAATATGAGATATGTCTGCCAAAAGATAAGCTTTGACTTTTTTAGCGATTTGGCTGAATTTTTTAAAATCAATTTTTCTCGGATAGGCGGTATAACCCGCAATAATCAATTTTGGTTTTTCTTTTTTTGCTATTTTTTCAATTTCTTTATAATCTAAAAATCCTTCTTTGTTTAAAAAATAATTAACCACTTTGAAATCCTGTCCAGAAAGAGAAACCGAAGCCCCGTGAGTCAAATGTCCTCCATGTGAAAGAGGTAAGGTTAGAATTTTGTCGCCAGTTTTTAAAAGTCCTCTTAATACGGCATAATTTGCCGGACTGCCAGAATACGGTTGAACATTAACCGCCCATTTTTTAGGATTAAGTTTGAAAATTTTTTTTACCCTTTCTTCAACCAATGTCTCTAAGTTATCAACATTAACCTGACCAGCATAATATCTTTTATATGGCCTGCCCTCAGAGTATTTAGAAACAAAAAGAGAGCTGAGCGCTTCCCGTACGGCTTTTGATGGATAGTTTTCTGAAGCAATTAAATCCAGAGTCTCTTTTTGGCGACTATTTTCTTTTTCAATCAGTTCAAAAATTTTAGGGTCGGTTTTTTTTAGAAACATGTTTATATTCTTAGATTAGCATTAGCTTTTATTTTTTTCCAGTTTTTTGTAGCTTCTTTCTGATGAAAATATGCCGTTATCGCAATCATGGCCGCATTGTCGGTACAAAATTGAGAATCTGGAATGTAGAATTTAGAACCCGGCATTTCTTTTTTAACCCTTTTTTTAAATTGCTTACGCAGTTCATCGTTGGCGGCGACGCCGCCGCCTAAGATAATTGATTTTATTCTGTAATCTTTGGCAGCTTTTAGGGCTTTATGGATTAAAACATCAATAATCGCCTGCTGAACTTCTTTTGAAATTTCTCCGATGTATTCTTTAGCTTTTCTAACTTTTGGCGGCCTATTTTTGAAATCATATAAGACGGCTGTCTTCAAACCGGAAAAACTGAAATCGTAATTTTTCTGATATATCATCGGTCGGGGTAATTTTATTGAAAATTGAGAATTAGAAATTGAAAATTGAGCGGCTTTAGCCGCGATTATTGGTCCTCCGGGATACCCCAATCCTAAAATTCTGGCTACCTTATCAAAACATTCGCCAGCCGCATCATCGCGAGTTTCGCCAATTAATTTATACTGACCGATATTCCGCATTAAAATTAACTGAGTATGACCTCCGGAAACAACCAAACAAACCGCAGGAAAGATATTTTGAAAATTGAAAATTGAAAATTGAAAATTAATAAGGATATGTGCTTCAATATGATTTACCGGAATTATTGGTTTTTTAAGCTTTTCAGCCAATTCAATTGCGAAATTTATCCCCTGCCACAAGCAAGGCTCTAATCCTGGACCTGCAGTTACTCCAATTAAATCAATTTTTGAGATATCAATTCCCTTGGTGGCTTTTTTAAAAACAACTGGTAAATTTCTCTGATGCTCCCTTTTTGCCAAAAAAGGATAAACTCCACCGTATTTTGCGTGGAGTTTAACTTGTGAAGAAATAATATTAGAAATAAGATTAAATTTTTTATTTTTCACTTCTAAGACGCTAATACAAGTATCGTCGCAAGAAGTATCAATACTAAGAATTATCATGGTCGTAAGACTTTAGGCGGATTAGTTGTTAAATCAATAAGTTTTGATTGTTTATTCTCTAATACACCTCCATCAATTATTAAAGCTGGCTTATTTTTCTTCTTATCAAACATTTCCAGCGCCTCTTTAATATTAATTACAGGAGGTTTTCTGGAAATATTCGCTGATGTTTGAACTAAGGGAAAATCCAATTTTTCTAATAGAATTTTAAGAAATTTGTATTTTGGAATTCTCAGGGCAATTGTTTTTTTATCAACTCCGTATAGTTTTTTATTACCTTTTCGTCTTAATCTAATCGTTACTTTACCTGGCCAAACTTTTCTTAAAAATTCCTCCTGTTTCTTATCAATTTTGGCTAATTTTTTAGCCATTTTTATATCTTTTACAAAAACGGGAACGGGTTTTCCAAGAGGACGTTTTTTAATTTGGAAAATTTTCTTTACCGCCTTTTTGTTAGTGGCATCGGCTATTAATCCATAAACGGTATCAGTCGGACAGATTAAAATCTTGCCTTCTTTAATTGATTTTTCTGCTATTTTAGTTATTTTCCCAAAATTTTTTTTCGTAAGTTTAAAAATCTCCATTATTATTATTGTAATCTAAAAATTAAAAATAAAATAGCTGGCGACTGT
Source organism: Minisyncoccia bacterium (assembly GCA_041479865.1). Classification (GTDB taxonomy): domain Bacteria; phylum Patescibacteriota; class Minisyncoccia; order Minisyncoccales; family JBGOYX01; genus JBGOYX01. The sequence goes on along the minus strand of JBGOYX010000040.1, from coordinate 2,238 downwards.
AGGAGCCGCCAGCTTATGCATAGCGATTAATTTATGGACACCAGCAATCTTGGTAGGGATAACACCAGCAATTGCATTGTGGCGGGGCCGGCCAACCGGGCTGTTGGTTTTGTTGATACCAGCTATACCAACAGTTTCGATACTGCCAATATGCATTTTTGAATTCGTTTTGATAGGTAGTTAATGTTTCCTGACAGGCCGCTAATCCTGAGTTAAAGGATGTTTGCTTTTCGGCTTTTAATCTCGCCTCCCAGTTGTCATTAAGCTGTTTTTTTTCACCGGCAAGTGTTGTTCGCCAATTTTCATCTTTCTGATCAAGGGCTAGCTTACACTGAGATTTTTCTGCTTCCACTCCCTTACTATAACCATCCTCATAGCCTGCGTCTTTACCAACTTCGTAACCGCTGTTGTAGCCTGTAACCTTTCCATCTTCATACCTACCATTACCCCAGGCAACGCCTGCCCAGATACCTCCGCCGATTATAAACACTGATAACAAGACTATTGTAGCTATTTTATAACCATCCATTTGTTCTATTGCCTCCTTTTCTTTCTTTCCCTTGAGTTATTAATTAAGTTTTTAAGGACTAAAACTTTTAATCACCTCCTTTTGAAACTAATATATCATACCAAATGAAATTTTTTTGTCAAGTTGAAGTCGTAAATAAAAAACGGCTCCATAAGGGGAGTCGTTTTGAGAGGTGTGGTTAGGAGCAGTGGCGCTACGCGCCACTGCTCCTATGATTGATCTAGGCAGGTTTCGCCCTAAGCCCTACTTATCATCTTCGGACTTTCTTTTTGGGCTTTTCTGCTGTGGGGCTTTATAGTCCCACTTTGAGCCGGTTTACCGCGCCGGCAGTTATGATACAAGGCAAACAACTACTGCAAACACCAGCAAGATACAATCATATATTGCATCACCTCCCTTTTAAAAAGTACTGTGGGGTAGCCCGTGGCTACACAACTACCCAACCACACGCGAGCTTTGGGCTACCCCCGAAACGTAACAGGGCAGATTACGCTCTGCCAACTTGGGAACCACCTTATGGGTTCTGTGCCGGTTTATTTTCCGTCGTCCTTCCGGCGCATATGCTGAGTGTCTACTAGCATCATCTAACGACGCTAATGATACCCTAAGTGAACCCACTGTGGTATCGCATAAACACACCTCCTCTTTAAAATATTCAGGAGTAGGATAATTAAAATACATTACCAAAAATAAGAAATCCTGTCAAGAGACAGGAAATAACTTTATCCACAGGATTAATTTTTATTTCTTTATTGGTATCCAGCTACTTCCCGTATAAAAATCAGCATTATCTTCAATATTCTCAAAAACAACCGCATTAGGACCAATATTGCAATTATTTCCGATTAAAGCGCCTGGCATCAAGGAACAGTTTATTCCGGTTCTGGAATTTTCTCCCATAATTACGCCCAAAGAATCCAAACCCGTCTCAATTTTTTCTCCTTTAACAACAGATTTAACCCCCCTTCTGTCAATTCTGACATTGGCCGTAATTGTCCCCGCTCCTATTCTACAACCTTTGCCAAAAATTGAATCGCCAAAATAACCTGAATGGGTGTGAACGTCCTCTTGAAAAGTTGAACGGACAACTTCGGCTAAAGCGCCGATTAAACAATTATTTTCTAAATTAGTATAATCTCTGACTAAAGAATTAGTTCCAATAACACAATTTTCTCCAACATAACAAGGTCCTTTAATTACTGCTCCTTCAAAAATTTTTGCGTTTTCACCGATAAAAATCTTTCCTTCGATTATGACATTTTTTGAAATTCTTGCGGTTTTGGAAATTTTACCTTCTAAATATTTATCCATTAAATATTTTGTTAATTCAAATAAATGCCAAGGATATTTAAAAGCCAAGGTTTTTTCCTTTATTATTACCGTCCTAACGTCTTTTTCTCTCATATAAAGAGATAACGCATCTTCAAAGGCATACATATGTTCTGGAACTTTTTGGTAATAATCAATAATTTCTTTCGGCAAAAAATAAATTCCCACCGCCTTGATATCTGATAGCTCTTTGCCTTTTTCCGGTTTTTCTGTTATTCCTTTAGCTTTGTCTCCGTCTAAGTTTAAAATTCCGTAGAGTTGATGATTATCTGTTTTTGCTCCCAATAAGATCATCTTAGCGCCAAAAATTTTATGTTTTTCTAAAATCGGTTTTATGTAATCTCCGACATCAAATCTTCCAATATCCAAGACAAAAAATT
>JBGOYX010000039.1:0-5207 GCA_041479865.1 Minisyncoccia bacterium | reverse complement strand
CAAAAAAACAAAAAGGGGGAGAAGTTAAGGGAATAAGATTATCATTTGGCATTTCTTCTCATGATTTGGAAGTTAGAGTTCATCAGGCAGAAAAATTTTTGAAAGAAGGAAATAAGGTTAGAATAGAATTGATTTTAAGAGGCCGGGAAAAAGCCCATTTGGATTTTGCAAAAGAAAAAATTAAGAAATTTTTAGAAACCTTGGAAAATCAAATTCCGATAAAAGTTGAGAGGGATTTGAAAAAAGAGTTCAAGGGGCTCATAATGATAATCTCAAAACTATGAAAACAAGGAAATCAATTTTAAAACGTTTTAAAATTACAAAAACCGGTAAGATATTAAGAAGGCCTACCGGTCTTGATCATTTTAGGGCAAAAAAGTCAGGGAAAAAAATCAGAAAATCGCGAAGGTGGATAAGAGTTTCCCCATCCGAGGTTAAAAAAATAAGAACCTTACTCAAGTAAGAATCTTGATTTCTTACAAAAATAAGAACCTTACTTAAGTAAGAACCTTGATTTCTTACTTCGTTCGAAATTCAAACATTACTAAAATAACATGGTTCGCGTTAAAAGAGGAAAAACAGCTCACAAAAGAAGAAAGCATTTATTAAAATATGCCAAGGGTTTTCGTTGGGGAAGAAAAACAAAGTATCGTCAGGCAAAAGAAGCCCTATATCATGCTTGGAGATATGCTTTTAGAGACAGAAAGGCAAAAAAGAGAGAATTTAGAAGGCTCTGGCAAATTCAAATTAATGCCGCTTGTCGACAATTTGGTTTATCTTATTCTAAATTTATTGCCGGTTTGAAGAAAAATAAAGTTGAGCTTGATAGAAAAATTTTATCTCAACTCGCCCAAAATCATCCTCAAATTTTTGAAAAAATAATAGAGAAAGTAAAGAGTTAATTTCATCTACAATATTAAAAATAAAAATCGCCTTCTTAAGAAGGCGATTTAAAATCGAAACTCTGAGGTGGCCTAATTGGATATCCTTCTTCTCCAATAAAACAGCCCAAGCAAAGATTTTCTCTCGGCAAACCAGAAGCCTTAATCATCCCTTCTACACTTAAATAGCCTAAAGAATCAGTGTGAAGAACTTTTCTCCCGATTTCCTCTACTGTAAAATTTGCTGCTATTAATTCTGCCTGAGTAGCCATGTCAATTCCTAAAAAACAGGGGTGGCGAATAGGGGCAGAAAAAACCCTAGCATGAACTTCTTTTGCTCCCGCTTCTCTTAGCATCGAAACTATCTCGGGGAGTACATTGGCTCGGATAATTGAATCTTCTGTTACACAGATTCTCTTATTATGAACAACTTCTCTTAAAGGGTGTGATTTAATTCTTTGGAGACTCCGGCGATCTGTCTCTCGGGTAGTTAAAAAGGTTTTTATAGAAAAATAGCGATTCTTAAAAAGCCCCTCCTCTATTGGGATCTTCAAGGCCCAGGAATAGTAAGTGTCATAGATTCTCCCCGATTCGGGAACGGGCATAATTGCATCAGCTTCAACCGGGCATTCCTCAGCTAAAATCAAAGTGGCATTTTCCCGGTAGGAATAAACGCTCCGTCCGGCAATTCTGCTATCTGGTCTAGCAAAATAAATAAATTCAAATATACAGATTCGGAGTCGTGGTTGCTTTGCCCAAATAAAATGATCTTCTATCCCGTTTTTACCCAAAACTATAATTTCCCCTGGCTCAATCTCTCGAATAAAGTTGGCTCCTAGCGTATAGAAAGCACAACTTTCCGAAGCCAAAATAAAACTCGCATCTGTTTGCCCAAGACAAAGAGGCCGAACACCAAAACTATCGCGAACACCAATAACTTTATCCTTAAACAAAATAGTTAAGGCGAAAGCTCCTTTTAATTTTGGAAGGATACCTATTAGAGCTTTTAGAAAATCCTTTTCTCGAGAAGTTGAGAGCAGAGCGACAATCACTTCGGTATCAGAAGTTTCAGATTGGAATTTATACCCTTTTTCTTCGGCTTCTCGCCTCAGCCCATCAAGTTCAATCAAGTTTCCGTTATGACCAAGGGCAAAAGGTTCGCCATGAAAATCACCAATTAACGGCTGGAAAGTCTTTGGTTGTTTTTCTTCACCTGTTTTCCCAATTGTGGAGTAAAGGGTATGACCTATTCCAAAATTCCCTCTACACCACTGAAAAATCTTTTCTCTGTTCTCTTCGTTAAAAACTTCTGTAACTAATCCAGCCCTTCTGTGTTCTTGTAGTTGTTTACCATCAGATACAGCTATTCCACAAGCTTGTTCTCCTCGATGTTGAAGATCATAAAGACCCAGGGTAATTTTGGGAGCCACATTTTCATTACCAACTATCCCGAATATTCCGCATTTTTCTTTCATTCTGACTATTTTCCTCCTTTCTTAGTCGGATTGTCAAAGAACAATCCTCCTATTTCTAATTATAACACCTTCTTTACGAAGCACGTAGGCCTTTTTTCGAGGGCCGTTTTTATATCCGCCGATTTTCCCGTCCGATTTTATTACTCGGTAGCAGGGAATTTTCGGATCTCTGTTTTTATTTAAAATATTTCCTACTGCCCTCCAAGCCCGAGAAGAACCAGTTAATTTCGCTATCTCTTTATAGCTCAAAACCTTCCCACGAGGAATTTTTTTGACAATATCATACACTCTTTTTTGAAAGAAAGTCGTTTGCTTTTTTGAGAATATCTTTGGCATTTTGAAATTTGAGTTGTTCCAAAGATTCTTCATAAGACAACCATTGATATCCTATATGCTCTCCAGAAATTTTTACATCCTTTGTTTTGGTTTCAGTCAAATAAAAGGTAACAAATTTTAAAATATTTTTTCCTTCAAATTTAAAAAAATACTTTATTGTCTCTTCAAATCCTTCAATAATTTTAATGTCTTTTAAGCCCGTTTCCTCTTCTGCCTCTCTTTTTGCGGTGTCTTCTAATTTTTCTCCTTTTTCAATGTGTCCTTTTGGAAAGTCCCAATATGGCTCTGCTCTTCTAGCGCCCGTTGGATAATGCAAAAGAAGATAAAAAAATTTATCTCCATCTTTTTTAAAAATTATTACTCCGGCTGATTTCTCAATGGGCATTTTTTCTAAATCTCTAAAATTAATGGAATTTCATTACAATTAAAAGGAAACCTCGGGCACTTAACGCATTCTTGCCAAATTTTTTGCGGTAATCCTGATTTTTTAATAGTTTTAAAACCTAATTCTTTAAAAAATTTTATATTCTTTTGAACGGTTAAAGTAAATATTTTATTTATTTCCATTTTTTTTGCTTCGTTAATACATTCTTTTACTAATTTCGTGCCAACTCCTTTTCCTTGAAAATTCTTGGCGACAACCAACGACCTTATTTCGGCTAAAATACATTCTCTGCCCCGGGGTTTATATTCCTTACCTAAAATATGTAAGGCACAACAACCGACAAATTTTTTCCCAACTTCGGCTATAAAATAATCTCTAATTTCGCCGTAAATTTCGTAAATCGGTCTGAAAAGCATAATTCCTCTTTTGGCATAAAAGTCGGTTAATTTTTTTATTTTTTCAGCATCGCTGATTTTCGCTTTCCGAATAGTAAGCATTTTATTTACCCCGTTTAGAAATTTTTAATTCAACAGTATTACAGCTACAAAAAGCAATATAAAATTTCTAACGGGGTTTAAAAAATTTTAACATTTTCTCTAATGGCCAGCAATTTATTATATCTTCTTTTTCCGCCCAGCCTCTTCTCGCTTGAGCAATCCCAAACTCCATAAAACGCATTTGGTCTTTATGGTGAGAGTCTGTGTTTATTATCATTTTTACTCCAACTTCTTTTGCCCGACGGATATTTTGGTCATTCAAATCTAATCTTTCTGGCAAAGCGCTTATCTCTAAAATAGTTCCCGTTTCTTTTGCTGCTCTTAAAATTTTATCAAAATCTATTTGATATTCGTCTCTTCTTTTTAAGATTCTGCCAGTTGGATGGGAAATTATGTCCACATTGGGATTTTTCATTGCTTTTATTATTCTTTCTGTCATTTTTTCACGAGGCATTTTAAAACTTGAGTGGATTCCAGCAATAACAAAATCTAATTTTTTCAGTGTTTCGTCATTAATATCAATTGAGCCATCGTTCAAAATATTCGTTTCAGCTCCTTTAAGAATGCGGAAATTCAATCCGCCGACCGGCGGATTGAATTTTTCATTTAATTTATCTATTTTTTTGTTCCGCTGGATAATTCTTTTTTCATCTAAGCCTTGCTCAATTCTTAAAAATTTCGTATGGTCGGCGATGCCGACATATTGATATCTCATTTTTAATGCTGCTTTCGCCATATCTTCAATTGAATTTTCTCCCCCGTCCCAATCCGAATGACAATGTAAATCTCCTTTAATATCGCCGTAATTAATAATTTTGGGGAGTTTGTTTTTTAAAGCTGATTCAATTTCTCCTTGATTTTCTCTCATTTCCGGCGGCGGGCATTGCATTCCAAGGGCTCTGTAAATTCCTTCTTCATTCTCGCCAGCTATCATTCTTGCTCCTCGAAAAAGACCGTATTCTGAAAGTTTTAAACCCTTATCAATGGCAATTTTCCTCAAGGCGATATTGTGCTCTTTTGAACCAGTAAAATATTGTGAAGCTGCGCCGTAAGATTTTTTTGGTAAAACTCTAATATCCATATCAAAACCTTCTCGCATTCTGGCTGAAACCTTGGTTCCTCCTTTCCCCCAAATTTTAATTACTCCAGGTAATTTAACAAAAAAATCCATTACTTTTTCCGGTTTTTTTGAAATAACCAATAAATCAACGTCGCCAATAGTTTCTTTCATTCTTCTTACTGAGCCCGCTACTGAGATTTTTTCTACCTCTTTTAAACTTTTTAATTTTTCAAAAACCTCTTTAACTATTGGCAAAATTTCTCCCAATAAAAATCTTCCTTTTGACCTTTTTAAAAATTCAATTCCTTCTAAAATATTTTTTTCAGTTTTCTCGCCGAAACCGAATAAAGGGGCTATTTTGTGGGTTTTGGCTGCTTTTTCCAGGGTTTTTAAATCCCTGATACCTAATTTTTGATAAAGAATTTTGACTTTCTTGGGACCCATTCCTTCAACCGAAATAAGTTCTCCCAGATTTAAAGGAAGCCGCTTTTTAAATTGTTCGTAATATTTTATCTTTCCTGTTTTTAGATATTCCTCAATCTTTTGGGCGATACTCTTTCCCACCCCGGAAAT
>JBGOYX010000038.1:0-5267 GCA_041479865.1 Minisyncoccia bacterium | reverse complement strand
GAAGACAAAATTGAAAATTTGGGAGCAGAAATTTTAAAAGAAGTTGCCGAAAAAACCAATGAGGTTGCTGGCGACGGGACAACCACTGCTGTTTTGCTTGCCCAATCAATTATTACCGAAGGCTTGAAAAACGTTACAGCTGGGGCTAATCCTTTGGCAATAAAGAGGGGATTGGATAAAGGATTTCAGGCGGTGGTTGATAACTTAAAGAAAATTTCAAAACCAATCTCAACAAAAGAAGAAATCTCTCAAGTAGCCACCATTTCAGCTGAAAATTCAGAAATAGGAAAATTAATTTCTGAAGTTATGGAAGAAATTGGAAAGGACGGCGTGATAACAGTTGAAGAATCAAAAACCTTCGACCTCCAAAAAGAAATTGTCAAAGGTCTTCAATTTGATAAAGGTTATATTTCTCCTTATATGATTACTAACGCTGAAAGGATGGAAGCGGTTTATGAAGACCCTTTAATTTTAATAACCGAGAAAAAGATTTCTTCACTTCAAGAAATTTTACCAATATTGGAAAAAATAGCTCAATCAGGCAAAAAAGAACTGGTAATTATTGCCGATGAAGTGGAGGGAGAAGCTTTAGCTACTTTGTTAGTTAATAAACTAAGGGGCGTTTTTAATACTTTAGCTATTAAAGCACCGGGTTTTGGCGACAGAAGAAAAGAAATGCTCCAAGATATAGCCGTTGTTACTGGAGCCCAATTAATTTCAGAAGAAGTCGGGCTAAAACTGGAAAACATCCAACTAAACCAATTAGGTTCTGCAAGAAAAGTAATCTCAACAAAAGAAAACACAACTATTGTTGAAGGGAAAGGGAAAAAAGAAGACATTGATTCCAGAATTAAACAAATTAAAAAAGAGATAGCAGTAATTGATTCAGATTTTGATAAAGAAAAATTACAAGAAAGATTGGCAAAATTAGCAGGCGGTGTGGCGGTGATTAAAGTTGGAGCAGCGACTGAAGTTGAACAAAAAGCAAAACAACACAAAACCGAAGACGCTTTAGCTGCTACAAGAGCAGCTATTGAAGAAGGAATTGTTCCCGGTGGTGGAGTAGCACTTTTAAGGTGTATAGTAGCAATAGATTCTACTAACGCTGACGGAGAAGAAATGATTGGGTTAAAAATATTGCGAAGAGCTCTAGAAGAACCAATTAGAAGAATTACTCAAAATGCAGGAGTTGACGGTTCAGTGGCAGCAGCTGAAGTAAAAAAAATGGCAACTAATGAAGGGTTTAATGCCCAAAAAATGGTTTATGAGGATTTAGTCAAAGCAGGAATTATTGACCCGACTAAAGTGGTAAGATCGGCTTTGCAAAATGCAGTTTCCGCTGCTTCAATGTTTTTAACAACAGAGACAGTGGTAGCTGAAAAACCGGAAGAAAAAGAAAAAAACCCTAAAATTCCCGGCGGTTACGGTGAAGAATACTAGTGGTAATACCAAAAATAAATTTATGTCAAAACTAAAAAGCCCCGGCGGGGCTTTTTGTGTTTGACTTTTCAATTTGTTTTGATAAGATAAAGAATCAAAAAAGGAGGGATAGCACCTTGGAAAAACCAAATTTCAGAATAGGAATGACTTCAATCGAGGCACTCGTTGAAATTATTAGAGTGAATCTTAAAAGAGGATCTCCTGGTTTTGAAGGGGAATTCATTTGGTTTTATACCTATGCTCCCCGAAAAAATACTCGAGATAAAAAAGCCAACTCCCTGTCGCGGCTTATATTCCACGACTTTTCCAAGTCTGCGTTGATCGGTTGCAAAAGCGAGGATATAACGGTGGATTCTCTCAACAGATGGATAGGCCTTTTAGAGGAAGGTTCAGTGTTGGGGATTATTTCGGATATAAACATAGCGTTTAATCTTGCAGAATGGTATTCGCCTCGTCGATATCATATCCCTATGATGGACTTTCGATGCCCCAAGGGTCTGGAAAACCTATCGCGTATAAAAGAATTATTAAAGGCAATTGGGGAAGAGGAGGGCCTTATTCTAGATTCGGGGAGATCTTACCACTATTACGGTATAAACCCAATGAGCGAAAAAGAATGGCTGGCATTTCTGGGTAGTTGTTTGTTATCCGGACTTGTTGATGAACGATATATAGGCCATCGTCTTAAGGACCGTTGCGGTATATTAAGAATATCAGCTTGTCCTTTGCGGCCAAAAATCCCAACAGTTGTTTCGATTTTAGAATGATAGTTCCAGCGGCTCTTCGGAGTCGCCTTTTTATTTGAAAAAAATCGAAAAATGATTTACAATTAAAAATAGTTGAAAACCCCATACCATTCCCGATTTCATCGGGAAGCTGCGGGGCAAAGGGTCGATTTAAAAATAAATTAAAATAAAAAATATATGGGTTTGACTCAAATTATTTTAATAATTGTTGCCGTTATTGTTTTATGGGCGATTGCTGTTTTTAATCGTTTAATTACTTTTAAAAACCGGACAAAAGAAGCCTGGGCAGATATAGAAGTTCAGTTAAAAAGAAGGTACGATTTAATTCCTAATTTAGTTGAAGCGGTCAAGGGTTATGCTGCTCATGAGAGAGAACTTTTTGAAAAGGTGACCGAAGCAAGGGCAAAAGCTATGGGAGCTCAAACAATCAAAGAAAAAGGAGAAGCGGAAAATGTTCTTTCTCAAACTTTAAAATCACTTTTTGCCGTAGCTGAAAATTATCCCAATTTACGGGCTTCGGAAAACTTCCAGAAATTTCAGGATGAATTAACCGACACCGAGGATAAAATTCAGGCTGCTCGAAGATTCTACAATGGAAATGTCAGAGATTTCAATATCCAAATAGAAACATTCCCGGCCAATGTTGTGGCGGGTATCTTCAGATTCAAAAAAGTGGATTTCTTTGAAACGGGAGCTCCCGAAGAAAGAGAAGCGGTGAAGGTGAAATTCTAAATTAAATATGGCTACTTTATATACTCAAGCTGAATCCAATATTCGGAAGACTTGGTTGTATTTAACTTTCTTTTTGCTTTTTATAATCGCCATCGGGTGGTTTTTCTCTTATTATTATAAAAATCAAGCAATTTTATACATTGCGACAGCTTTTAGTATTTTAACCAGCTTTTCCAGTTATTGGTATTCGGATAAAATTGTTCTGGCAATGACTCGGGCAAAACCAATAGAAAAGAAAGATAATCCTGAAATTTATCGGCTTGTTGAAAATCTTTGTATTACTGCCGGTTTGCCTCTTCCAAAAATTTATATTATTGACGAAGCTCAGCCGAATGCTTTTGCTACGGGTCGTGATGCAAAACATGCGATAGTGGCTGTAACCAGAGGACTCTTGGAAAAGCTGGAAAAAACGGAATTGGAAGGAGTGATAGCTCACGAATTATCCCACATCGGCAATAAAGACATGCTTTTGCAAACAATTGTTGTGATTTTAGCCGGAATTATTGTCAATCTTTCAAATATATTTTTGAGAATGAGTTTTTTTGGAGGAAGAAGAAGTGATGATTCAAGGGGCGGAGGCATTTTGGCATTTTTTGGAATTGCGGCTATAATATTAGCACCGATTGCCGCAACCTTAATTCAGTTGGCTATTTCCAGAAAAAGAGAATTTTTAGCCGATGCTTCAAGCGCCTTATTGACTCGTTATCCCGAAGGCTTGGCCCGAGCCTTGGAAAAAATTTCAGCTGACCCCAATCCCTTGAGAGTAGCTAATAATTCTACTGCCCATCTTTTTATCGCATCTCCCTTTCGGGAAAAACAATCAATCGGCTGGCTCACAAAACTCTTCTTAACGCATCCGCCAGTTGAAGAACGAGTTAAAGCTTTAAGAGAAATGAGCATATGACATGTCCAATTTGTAAAAAAAATTTAGATAAAATAATTTTTTACGGCGTAGAAGTTGATTATTGTCCCAAATGCCTTGGTCTTTGGTTTGAAGAAGACGAACTAAGATTGGCAAAAGACAACCGGGACAGGGATTTAAACTGGTTAGACATTGACCTTTGGAAGAAAAAAACTTCTTTTAAAGTCTCTTCGGGCGAAAAACTTTGTCCCTTTTGCCGACTTCCTCTTTATGAGGTGAGTTACGGCAGGTCGCGAATCGTAGTTGATGTTTGTAATGTATGCAAAGGAATTTGGCTGGATAGGGGAGAATTTAAAAAAATCATTGAATATTTGAAAAAAGAAGGACATTACGAAGCGATGAATAACTATTCTAAAAATTTAATTTCAGAATTTTGGGAAATTTTCATCGGTCCCGAAAGCTTAAGGGAAGAACTTTCTGATTTTTTAACAATTTTGAAAATTTTGAATTATAAATTTGCAATTCAGCATCCAGAAATAGTTAAAATAATTTCCAACTTACCCCGTTAGAAATTTTTGATTAAAAAATAATACCAAAAAATCATTGTACTTAAAATTTCTAATGGGGGTTACCAAGGTAATAAGGGTGGGATGGCTGAGTGGTTGAAAGCGCTTGCTTGGAGAGCAAGTGTACTCGTAAGAGTACCGTGAGTTCGAATCTCACTCCCACCGCCATTTTTCAAAATTAGAGTTTTGGGCGAAAAAGAAAATTTTTCATGGGATTTAAAAAATTAAACGAAAACCAAAAATTAGTTTTATTTGATATTGATCGAACATTAATAACACGTTCTCAAGGGCACGAAGAAGCGTTTTCCGATGCATTCAGAGCCATTTACGGCGTTGACACTAATATTAATATTATTAATCACCATGGAATGACTGACCAAGCAATAATTATTGAAGTTTTAAAGAAAAATGGTTTAGCTGAGAGAGAAATCAAGCCAAGAATTAAGAAGTGTATGAACGCAATAGTTGAATCATTTCAGAAACGAATCCAGAAAAGCACATTTAGGCCGATAAAAGGGGTTAAGAAATTATTAAGAGAGTTATTGAGAAGAAATATCCTTATGGGTCTAGTAACGGGAAATCTCGAAAAGATAGCGAGGGGCAAAATGAAGAAGTTAGGGTTAAATGATTATTTCCCAGTAGGCGGATTCGGTAGTGACGATATCAGTAGGACAAAATTAGTAAAGCTGGCAATAAAAAGAGCAGAGAAGAAATTTAAATTTAAATTCAATGACAATGTTTTTCTAGTCGGAGATGCACCGCAAGATATCAAAGCTGGTAAAGATGCGGGCGTTAAAACAATTGGGGTCACAACCGGAATTTATTCGAGGGAACATTTATTGAAACAAAATCCAGATTATATTTTAGAAGATCTAACCAATACTAGCAGTATATTAAATATTATATTTCGGTAAGATTCGT
>JBGOYX010000037.1:0-5274 GCA_041479865.1 Minisyncoccia bacterium | reverse complement strand
TCTCGTCTTCTTTACCGGCGAACTCAAGCCAATCGCCCTCAGGGGATATAACATACCATTTTTTCTTGGTTTCCGACCAAATCATCGGATTTTCATGGAAATACGGCTTTTTAACAACTTCTTTCGGCTTTAACCTGTCTAATTCTAACCATTTTTTAAAGACAGTTTCAATAGTGTAATCCAGGTTTCTTGATTTTGCCCATTCTGCAACTTTATCAATCGCCTGAAATGCTTTTTTAAGAGAACCAGCCAACTCTAAAAGCTGTTTGGCCGATTTTACGTATCTTGAATAAATTATTTTTCTCTTTTTGGCGTTATATTTAATCTCTTTTAAGGACAATCCTTTTGTCTGGAAATAATGGGTTACAATCTGCTGGATAGCGGTTTCTTCTTTTAATTCCTCAAAGTATTTGATTTTCTTTCTTTTGAAATACTCTTCAATTTTTTTAGCCATGCTGTCTCCGATTTTGGGAAGGTCTTTTAGCCCCTTTAACCCTTTTTCTTTGTAAATTATTGAAACGTCTTTATCTAATTCTTCCAGAAATTTAGCCGCTTTCCTGTAAGCAGCCGGTTTAAAAGCCGTTCCTCTAATTTCTAAGAGTTCGGCTATTCCGTAAAAAATTTTAGCAATTTTTTTATTTCTGAGCGTTAGCGAAGAAACAAGCTTCTGAGTATTACTCAGGTTCTTATTATTAATTTTATTCATATTTTTCAACCGTAAATTTATAAATTGAAATTTTTTCTGTTTTAGGATTAATTCCTGCCTTTTGGCAAACAATTGAAACTTGCTTATCAATAGTATTTATACCTTCCAAATCCGGTAATAAAAGTCCGGTTTTCTGATAAGGCGTGGGGGCGGGATTAAATATCACATCGGGAGAAGAAAATCCCTGACTTTTTACGATTATACCAAATTTTTTAGGATTTAACTCTTTAATATCTTTAACTGACTTTGGTTCACTTAAAATAGAAACCTCATAAGAAAGAAGGGGCAGCTCAGCTGGCTGAATCGGCCCGAATCTGTAATCTTCAGCAGCGGCGGCAATTGCGTTATGAATAATCTCTTCTGCAATATTTTTTTTCGTCGGCAGATAAGTCCCGATACAACCACGAAGTTTATTATTTTTTTTGATCGTCACGAAAACTCCAGCTTTTCGCTGGAAAAACTCCTTTGGTAAATCATTCGCAGGTGTAATAATTTTCCCTTCCTTAATATAATTTTCCAACGCTTCTTTGACTAGTAAAACGTAATAATTCATGTGTTTAAAATCTCTTTTATTCTTTCGGCTTCTTTTTCAACGATTTTGCCTTCGTATTCGCCGCTGTGAGCTGGCGTACCCTCATAAACAGGCCTTTTCTGGTCCAAGTGCAGATTAAAAATTAAATCTTCACCACTTTGTGGTGAGCTTGTCGAACCATCAACTTTTAAATATAAATGAAACCTCGGATAACCTTTAGGTGGTCTGACAAAAACAAATTCACCTTTTTCCTTATCTTCTTTTTGAAAAAAATAACCCACCTTTCTCATTAAATTGTAAATATTGTCTTTTATTGGTCCTTTTATGGTAAAAATCATAATTTAAAATTTGCCACTAAATAACCGACGCCGAAAGGTCCCTCGTAAGATAAGATTTCTGGCTGATAATTTATACCTGAAGCCTCCAAGGTGCCTAAAAGAAAGCAAATTGACCCTAACCCGCACTCTCCGGCTTCGGGATATAAATCGTCTAATTTTAAGATTTTTTCTATGTCTTTTTTCTTTAAGGCATCTATCAAATCCTTGTCAAATTTTGGTCCGTCGGGCTGAAAACCATAAGGCCCATCCTCCCTCAAGCAGTGAGACAAATCCCCACTAGCTATTAGAGCAATTCTTGCCCCGTACCGAACTTGTTCTGGTACGGGGTTTAATTTTAAATTTTCAATTTTCAATTTATTATATAGTTTTTTTCCTTCTTCAAAATAAAATTTCGGCGATTCTAAACCAGTTAGATAAGTTTCTATTTTGCCCTTAAAATCCTTTGCTAAAAAGAAAAGGGGGACATTAAAACCCCAATCGGGATGAGGAGAAGAAATAATAATTGATTGAGGTCCGACCTCGCTCAATTTCTTTCCTAAACTTTCCAATAACTTAATTGTATTTTTAACTTGATCTCTGTCTTCTGGAGAACCGACGGAAGGTAAAATAATCGGCGGATGAGGAGAAATACAAGCAAAAATAATTGGCATATTATTTTAAAATTGACTAAGTCAGTTTATAGCGAAGCGTTTAAATTAAATTTAAGTCTGTGCCGCATTTCGGGCATTTGCCCGATTTATCGCGACGGGAAATTACATAGCCAGTTCTGTCAATTACTAAAGCTCCGCATTTCGGACAAAAGGTGTCTTCCGAGGGAAGACCCGGGACGTTTCCGGTATAAACATATTTTAAACCTGCTTTTTTACCAATTTCATAAGCCATTTTTAAAGTTTCAACCGAAGTTTCAGGTAAATCCTTAAGTTTCCAGGAAAATGCGCCGGAAAATTGGGTAATATGCCAAGGTGTTTCGGCACCTAATGCTTCTTTTATAAATTTAGCAATATCTTTAAACATTCTATCTGAATCTGAAAGGGTGGGGATAGATAGTGTGGTAACTTCAACCCAAATTTTTCCTTGCCCTGAGCCGCGTCGAAGGGTTTTTAATCTTATTAAGGTATCAAGAACCGGCTGAAGCCGGCCTCCGCAATTTTCTTTATAAAAATCATCAGAAAAACTTTTTAAATCAACATTAACAGCATCCAAATAAGGAGAAATTAAATCAAAAAGTTCTTTTGACCAAAAACCATTTGTCACCCAAGCGTTTTTTATTCCTTTTTTCTTTGCTAATTTCATCGTATCCAAAGCATATTCAGAAAAAATTGCAGGCTCGGTATAAGTGTAAGAGATACTCGGTAATTTGTTTTTTATCGCTAATTTTACAATTTCTTCTGGCGACACCTCCTCACCCAAAACCGGTTTTTTAGGTTTTGGTGCTTGAGAAATATCCCAGTTTTGGCAATTTAAACAACTGAAATTACAACCGACCGTAGCGATTGATAAAGAATAACTTCCCGGCAGAAAATGGAAAAATGGTTTTTTCTCAATTGGGTCAATGTGGCAAGCAATGGCTTTTCCGTAATTTAAAGTATATAATTTCCCCTCAATATTTTCCCGAACTCCACATTTTCCTCTTTCGCCAGGATTAATAACGCAATAATGAGCGCAATTCTGACATTGAACCTTATTTTCAGAAAGTTTTTTATATAAATAAACTTCCTTCATATTATATTTTTATTTTATCATTTTTTAGCATATAAAAAAGGCACCAATTACTTTTTGACAGTTAATGGCGCCTAAATCTCTAAACCCCTTAAGAGTTTTTTAACTTTTGGATTTCTTAACTTTCTTATAGCTTTAGCTTGTATCTGTCTAATTCTTTCCCGAGTAACGTTAAACTCTTTTCCAACTTCTTCAAGTGTGTGAGGTCTTTCGCCGTTTAAACCAAACCGCATTATTATCACTCTACATTCCCGAGGAGTTAGTTTATCAAGAATTTTATTGATAGTATAATTAAGCACTCGGAGATCACCATCATTATCATCTTTTTCTGAAGGAATCACTATAGTATCAATTAAGCAGCGGCTTTGAGAATCACCATTTTTAAGGGGGGCATTTAAAGAAAATAACACCTTTGAAGTAAGAGCTGCCTGAAGTTTTAATGCTTCAGAAAGGGAGATTTCCATTTTTTCAGCCACTTCATCAAAAGATGGTTCGCGACCTAACTCTTGGCTGAGTTCGCTTTGAACACGGAGAAATTTACTTAATTTGTTATGAATATAAACCGGCACTCTAATAGTGAAACCATTCTTTTTTATTGCCCGTAGTATTGCTTGATTGATTCCCCAAGTAGCATAAGTAGAAAACTTATAACCTAAACGCCAGTCAAAGCCTTCTATCGCTCGCAGTAAACCGAAATATCCTTCCCCGAATAAATCACCGAATCCTAGAATTCCGCAATAATTACTATTTTTTATAATTCGGGCAAAGTGAGCCACTAATTTTAAATTTGAGTCAATAAGTTTTTCTCTTGCCGAATCGCCGTCCGGATTCTCCTCTAATTGTTGAAATAAATCTTGTTCTTCTTCGCGGGAAAGTTTTGGTACTCGCGGAAGAACTATTTCGTAAGTTTTGATAATATCATCGATTTCTTCATCGGTAATTTTCGGCTCTTCTGACTCAGTTATTTCAGTTATTTGAAGCGGGGATGTACTCGCTTTTTGTAAAAGTTCAAGCGCCATTTTTACCCTCCTTTTTTTAATATGGTAGATTATTTTTTATATCATAATTTAGAAAATTGTAAATATCACAGTATTTTGATAGTATAAATTATTATTATGCGGCATCGGATTTTCATTGCTATAAATCTGCCGGAGGATATTAAGAAGCGACTTTCAGATTATCAAAAAAATTGGCCTGAATTACCTTGTCGCTGGACGAAAAAAGAAAATTTGCACATTACTATGATTTTTTTAGGGTATTTAAACGATGAAGAACTTTTAGAAGTGATTAAACTTGTAAAAGAAGTTGCTTCGCAAAACCAATCTTTTTCAATAAATTTAAATAAAATTCTTTATGGTCCGCCGAATAAACCACCCCGGATGGTTTGGGTAGAAGGCGAAAAATCTCAGGAATTAGCCAACTTACAAAAAGATTTGGAAAACGCTCTTGCGTCCTCCGAAACTTCAACGAAGGAAGATATAAGTGAGGCTCGCCCCTATTCTCCCCATATTACTTTAGGAAGAATAAAAACTTGGGAATTTAGACAAATTGAACTTGAAGAAAGGCCGGAAATTTCAGAAGAAATTTCCCTGATTTTTCCGGTTGAATCAATTGAAGTTATGGAAAGCCAATTAAAAAGAACCGGCCCGGAATACTCTATTTTAGAATCATGTCCACTAAAAATCGATTAAAAATCCACTTTATCGGTATCGGCGGAATAGGAGTTTCAGCTTTGGCAAAATACTATTTAGAGAAAGGCTGGCAGGTTTCCGGCTCTGATTTGGTTTCTTCAGAAATTACCGATGCCCTAAAGAAAAAAGGGGCAAAAATATTCATAGGAAAACATACCCCAAAATGTTTAAAGTCGAACTTTAAACAGCCGGATTTGGTAATTTTTAGCCCGGCAGTCCAAAAGTCCAATCCCGAACTAAAAAAAGCCTACAAGCTACAAGCTACAAACTACAAACTACAAATAATGA
>JBGOYX010000036.1:0-5314 GCA_041479865.1 Minisyncoccia bacterium | reverse complement strand
TGGCGTGTTAATAAACTATTAGCAAAATTTACATATATGCCAAGCGTTGGATTCGCTTTAAAATCAGGAAGGACTGATTATTTCCAAAAAGGTGGTAAAAATTCCCCCAGTCTTCAGCAAAAATTAGATACTCGTCTAATAGTGTTGAATAATTCAAAATTTCTGATTTATTTTTGGATGGAGGTTGATTTAGAAGTTGAATACAAAGATAACACTATAAAAAAGATAAATAAAAAAATAAATTATAGTTGGCGTATGAATCCAGCAGAAAGATTAGATGGTCATGATAGTGGCGAGATATTATGTCAAGCTATAATGAATAAAAGTTTTGTAGAAATTAATTGGAAGGAAGAAGAAAATGTTTTTAATCAAAAGATTAAAGAAATTCAGCGTGTTAGGACTACCATTGTAATTTCTTACGCACCCTTAGTCCAAAAAGATTTAGTTTTTAAAATAGAGCCAGACACATGGAGTTTTTATATAGAGTCGTTCAAATGGAGAGATTAAAGAGGAACCGATGATGACCGCATTCAAATTTAGAAATATCTTTAAAAACCTTTTATTAGATATTTAAGTTCTCTTGGATTGAATTAAGTAATTGGAGTTTGAAAATAAAGGGAATACCTCAATTGAGAGTTTATTAATGAGTGTGGAAATTGAATAAGGTAGGACCCCGGAGAAGAATTTTGGATGGACTTCGTCCAATTCAATATTATTGTCCAAAATTTCTCTACGGGGTAGGACAAGGTGGATGGGACAGCATTTAAATTGTGGAAAAGGAGGGTTTGACCCCCTTTTTTGTTTTTGCTAATATAATAAAACCGATTAAAGATATGAATAGAGAAGATTTAATCAAGCTTACCAATAAAATTTATCAGCTGACTTTGCTTTTTCCCCAGAAGGAGCCCTTGAGATATAAAATAAGAGAAGTGGCTGATAATATTTTAGCTAACTCCGCATCTAATCCGAAAACAAAAAAAGAAACCTTAAAAGATATTGAGATTTTAAATAATTTTTTTGAGGTGGCAAAAGCCCAAAATTGGGTAAAAATTCAGGATATTCTTGAAATTCAGAATGAATATAATAAAATAAAAGATAGTTTAAAAACAACCGAAAAACCGGAAGTTATTCATTTGCCTCAAACTATGCCTCATAACAGAGAGTTTTCGCCGCCAATAATGGCTGAAGCCCAACTGACTTCCAATTCCAACAGGAAGCAAAAAATTGTGGAAATTTTAAAAGAAAAGGATAGAATCCAGGTTTGGGAAATGAAAAAAGTTTTCCCCGAAATAACAAAAAGAACCTTGAGAAGAGATTTTGAAAATTTGTTAAGGCAGGGCTTAATTGAAAGAATGGGGGAGAGAAATAATACTTATTATCGGCTTACAGCATAGGACAGGATAGGACATACCTATATATATGTATATATATGGCTAATTCAAGGAAAAAATTCAGCAAAATTTACGACCAATACGTAGAGAAAATCTACCGTTTTGTTTTTTTAAAGGTAAGTTCAGAAGAAATCGCCCAAGACCTAACTTCGGAAACATTTTTAAAGTGCTGGGAAGCATATAAAAAAACCCAAAACCCAAAACCCAAAACCCAAAACATTAAAAATCCTCAGGCATTTTTATACCAAATTGCCCGAAACTTGATAATTGACCATTATCGGGAAAAAGGAAAATATCAAGTTGTTTCTGCTGAAATATCGCCGATTATCGATCCAAGAACTGATTTGGAAGAAAAAATGATTTTGAATTCAGACTTTGAAATGGTGCGCAATCATCTTTCTTCTTTAAAAGATGATTATCAAAATGCCATTGTTTGGTATTATTTAGATGATTTGCCCATTTGCGAAGTGGCAAAGCTTTTGGATAAATCAGAAGAAGCCACCCGCGTTTTAATTCACCGGGCTCTGAAATCTTTAAGAGAAAAAATAAATCTTGCTTGATGAATAAGAAAATCTTGTTCAATGAATAAGAAAAATTTTTCAAAAATTATTATTTGGTTTTTAATCGGGATATTAATCGGAATATTAATATCTCACTTAACTCCGCTTAGAGATTTATCTCTAGAAGATTTTATTGTTTCCAAACCAACACCCGCCCCCTCACCAACGCCTTCAGTTGAAAAAGAAACGGAAATACTCTGCCAAACAAAAACCCAGGGAAAGACAATTGAAGTTAGTCTTTTCAATCAAAAATTAAGGATGTGCGAGAATGGAAAAGCGATTAAAGAAATACCAATTTCTTCAGGAAAGCCGGAGAGTCCAACTCCGACTGGTAACTTCCGAATAATCAATAAATCTCTAATGGTTTATTCAAAAGCTACCAATTGCTGGCTGCCTTTTTGGTTGGGATTCAGCCAGGACGGACAATATGGTTTTCATGAAGTTCCTATTTGTGAGGAGAATGGGGGTAGGACAGGATTAGAAGAGATGGGACAGCCAATTTCTTTAGGTTGTGTTAGATTAGATATAGGAAACGCCGAAACTCTTTATAAGTGGGCGGAAATTGAAACAAAAGTAGTTGTTTATTAAGTATAACCCATTACTCATAATTATGAGTAAATAGGGTGTAATAAAAACCCTTATTTTACGTCATAATATAAGAACCTCCGATTTTATCGGAGAACCTTGATCCTAACGGATTAAGAACCTCGTCTTCGGCGAGAACCTTGAATACTTCGTATATTTTTGATGATTACCGAAAAAGACCTAATTAAAAAGATTGGACTACTTCGCCAAATTAAACCCAAAAAAGAGTGGGTTGTTTTGGTTAAAAAAGAGATTTTAAGAGAGGAACCGAAAATGAATTTTAGTACGGTTTTGAAAACCTTACCCCGCTTAATTTTCAGCCCAAAATTCGTTTTTGCCGAAGTTTTAAGCGTTTTAATCTTTTTTGGAATATTTACTTCAGCCCAAAATTCTCTGCCGGGAGATTTACTTTATCCCGTAAAGAAAATTACCGAAAAAGCCCGGCTAATTTTTGTCTCTGAAGACGAAAAACCAACGGCTCAATTAGAGTTAGCCAATAAAAGATTAGAAGAATTATCAAAGATTGCCGAACAGAATCAGGTTGAAAAATTAGCTCCGGCGATTAAAGAATACCAAGCGAGCGTGAGCGAAGCGGCAAAAAATATAAAAAAAATAACCAAAGAAGTTATCCAGCAGAATCAGAAATTAGCAGAGACAAAAGCAAAAATTGAATCATCTCTCGGGGTGAAAATTGATGAAACTGAAAATTATAAAGATTCAATATCCAACAAAATAGCAGAAGCTGAAATATCAGAACTTCAAATCAAAGATTTGGAAGGAAGTACTTTGAACGATGTTCAGCAAAAAACTTTAGAGGAAGCAAAACAGGCTTTTGAGGACGGGAATTACCGCTTAACATTAGACCTTATCCAACTTTTGCCAAGCCAAAGATAAATTAAGTTTTCCACAGGAACAATATTGATTGATTTTTGTTTATAGCAAACTTTAGCTTGATATATCAAAGTTTCACTTTGCTATAGTTTATTATTAAAAAATTGACAGTCGCGGTTTCGTGGCTATTACGTAAGGTCGCGAACCACCTCCAGTTAGATAATTTTTTATTTAATTGAGAGAAAGGTCGACGCGATGTAAATAAAAAATAAAAAATTCAGAAAATTAAAAGATTAAAACAAAAATAATGAAAAAGATTTTAGCGATTGCAATAGGTTTGACTGTTTTAGCTTGGGTTGTTGGTCCAATTTCGGACACAACAGCCTACACTGGAATACCAGATACTTTTACTTTCACCAAAAACTTGAGCTCAGGAATGCACGACTCCGATGTGGTTAATCTAAAAATTGTCTTAGCTAACGAAGGTTGTGTTTCTGGTTTAGCCAACACTGATTATTTCGCTTCAAAAACTTTAGCAGGTGCTCAATGCTTCTGCGCAAAGTACAAAGATGCGATTTCAACAGCAGCTGGTTATACAGTTGGTTGCACAGGTTTAGTTGGTACTGGAATGAGATCTAAACTTAACGCTTTAGTAGCGGCAGGTGTAACTCCTCCAGGCGCAACCCCAACTCCGACTCCAAGCGCTGCAGCTGAAGGAACATATACTATTCAGCTTTCAGCTACACCAGTAAGCAGAACCGTTAATGGCGGTTCAGGAATTGAGGCATACGGTTTTGACGTTACAGCTTATGGCTCGGACATAAACATTGGCAAAATAGACCTTCAGGCAGCTGTTGTAGCTGCTTTAGTTGCCCAGAGCCCTGCTAACCTTATTACTGCTATCAAAATTTACGACACTTCTGTTGCTGACGCCAATTTAAAGGCAACCTTTACCAACCCTGTCTTTACCTTAGATCCCAACGCTGTTTATTACACCTCCTTAACTGGTTTGAATTTCTTGGTGCCAAATGGTCAAACTAAGAAAGTGTTAATAGTTTTTGACACTTCTACTGCCTTTGATGTAAATAGAATAGTTACTGTTAATGTCTACGGCAACAATGGTATCAGAGGAAGAGACACAATGGGTATTGACACCTATGCTGCATTAGCAGTCACAAGAGTGCTTACTATTCAGAGACCGGGTAATGCTATTTTGACTTTGGCAACATCTTCACTCAATCCTGACAGCCAGAATATATATTCTGACGCAACTATTGGAGTGCAAACTGCGCAGTCGGTATTGGCTTTCAATGCCAAGGCTACAGCAGGTGACGCTACGTTCGTAAGATTAGAATTAACTTATGGTGCCAGTGCGGGTAGTGAGGCGATTCCAAACATTCTCTATATGTATGCCGGAGATACCTTGGTTGCTTCAGCCACTCCCCAGCAAAGAGCGGGAGTTGCTGTTGACCGGGTTGCTGTCTTTTCCAACTTCCAATCGAAAGTTACTCAGGATCAAACTGTAACCTACACTATCAAAGCCGCCTGGCCAGTCCTCGCCGGTACGGGCAACAACTTCTTTACTGCTTCTATTCCTATTGTCGCTGCTTTAGCTGATTGTGCTTATATGAGATCAGACGGAAGTACCGTTGCTTGTCTAGGTGCTGCTGCTGAACAGGGGAATACGCTACGGCTATTTGAACAGGGGGTAAAGTTGGCTTTTCTGCCTCCAGCCAGCGTAAGCGCTACTGCAGGTAGTGATACCTCGGTAGGTACTGCTACAGGAATTGTTAAGTTTACTGTTCAGCCTTTTGGCGGAACCTTGACCCAGATTGTTAACGCCGTTGCTGCTTCTAATAATGCTGACTCCATTTTGGTGGATGCTATTTGGGCATCAGGTACTGGCATTACTCCGACTGCTTCCGCCGTAGGCTATGTGTTGGTTAG
>JBGOYX010000035.1:0-5476 GCA_041479865.1 Minisyncoccia bacterium | reverse complement strand
AGGCTGGAATTGTAATCGCGGAAGATTTCCTGATTTAATTTCAAAAGATCCAGCCAGCTTTTTTTAATTTTTTTTGATGAAGCAAAAACTGTTTTTCTTTTTTCTTTAAGCTCTTTTATTTTTTTCTTCAATCCTTCAGTTATTAAAATTTCAGCTGATATTATTTTTGACCAATTTTTTAATTTTTCTTTTTTTCTTAATTCCCTCACTATATTTAAATTTGATGGGTCTTTGAAAATGTTCGGATAAGGATAAATATTCCGGGGAGCTGCTTCCCTAGTAGGAAAAAGAAGATCAATTCCCAAATTTTTTGAGTTTTTTTCAATTTCTCTCAATAAAAGGCCTATTTCTTCTGGCATCCATTCTTTTTCCGCTTCGTATTCTCTTTTTACTCCGACAATTGATTCAACCGGCAACTGAATTATGCCTGTTCCGTATATGCCCTGCTGCAAAATCTTTCGCCTCGTCTTTACCAATACCTTCTGATAAAAAATAATTATGGAGCTCGATGTTTTCTTCCGAAGCGCGGCGATATATTTCCCTTGCCTTCTTATTTCTATAAATTTCTTTCGTGTAGACCATATCTTTTTCTGTAGTATTTGTTCTTCTTCCTGAAGAAACCAAGGAAGAAGAAAAATAGAGACCGGTTAAAGCCCAGTCTATAAATTTGCTGCCTTCATAAGTTATTGAAATAACGGGGGTAGTAGCGATTGAAGCGTGACCTCTTAGGGAAGAACGTAGTAAAATTGTCTTAACTTTATCGTCTACTTTTTGCCCTTTTTTAAGAGTTTCTTTTACTAAATTATTTACCGATTTCCCTTTGAAAGTTAACAAGGCTGAAAAAGCAGCTATTTCTTGAGGAGTTAAAAATCCGGTTCTGTCTTTCAGAACCGGAGTAATTCCTAAAAATTTCACTTTTAAATCAGAAGTTAAAAGGGGTTTCATTTTATAGGGAATAATAGATTCCATATATCGAGCGGCGTACCGCTCGCTATAAAATCTGTCAAAAAATTTATCCTAAGATATTATTTGGGTTCCTCGTTTAATTTGCTGGCTGTGGAGTTGTTTTGACCCGCATATTTATGATCTTTGTGTTTTAAATAAGGAATTTCAGCCGGAGAAGAAAGCGTCTCAAAAGTCAAAGCGCAAACTCTCATTCCTTCGTATAAAATAATTGGCATAATACCAAGATTGCCCAATTCCATCACTGCTTTTCCTTTCCAGCCAGGATCAAATCTCGCGGCCGTTGAATGTACCACCAAACCCAATCTCCCCAAAGAACTTCTGCCATCAAGCCGAGCCATTATATCATCAGGTAAAATAAATTCCTCTTTAGTGACTGCGATAACAAATTCTTTGGGCTGAAGAATAAAAGGCGCTCCCTCATCTACAATAACTTCTTCCATCACTTCCTCAAAACTTGTTTTTCTTTTCAAATCCAAATAAGGGTATTGGGTGGGTCTAAAAGTTTTAAAATTATTGCCAAGTCTTAAATCCAAAGAACAAGGACCTAATTGTTCATCAAAATTTGGTTCGGGAAAAATTAAAATTTTCCTTTCCCGTAAGTATTTCTTAATGTCGCGGTCTGAAAGTATCATAATTTTAAACGTTATTGAAAGATTATTAGAGTCCCACAGAGGTGGGAATCATATTTTATTATACCAATTTAATTATTCAATGGTAATTCCCATTTGTTTGGCGGTGCCTTTCCCGACCCCAAATTAGGTAGGGTCGAGGATCTTCGATTTTGTCCTCGACTTTTAGTCGGGACAAAATCGGGACAATAATTTTCATTCAATTTCTATCCCCATTTGTTTAGCTGTACCCATAATTATCCTTTCTGCTGCTTCAATATTATCACAATTTAAATCCACCATTTTTTGCTCGGCAATTTTTCTCAATTCGGCTTTAGTGATTTTTCCAACTTTGGTTTTTTGCGGCTCTCCGGAACCTTTTTCAACTGCGGCTGCTTTTTTTAATAATTCAGAAGCTGGTGGTTGTTTCACTTTAAAATCATAGGTTCTGTCTCCGTAAACCGTAATCTCAACTGGCAAAGTCCAACCTGTTTGACTCTTTGTCGCCTCATTAAATTTTTGGCAAAAATCCATAATGTTTAAACTATGCTGAGCCAAAGATGGCCCAATTGGTGGAGCGGGAGTTGCTTGGCCGGCTGGAACTTGAAGTTTTATAATTGCTTTAATTTTCTTTGCCATACGAGAATTTGTTATATGTTATAATTAATTATAATTAATTCGAGCGCCCCGCCCTCTAAGCTTGATAAATTATAACACATGTATAGAGGGCGGGGTTTTCGTTTTTACTCAAACTTTTTTAATTTGTAACGAATCTAGTTCTACAGGAGTATCTCGACCGAAAATATTGACCAAAACTTTTACTTTTCCCTTCTCTTCATCAATTTCAGAAATTTTTCCGTCAAAATCTTTAAAAGGACCATCTGTAATTTTCACCAAATCCCCTATTTTAGCCTCAATCTTATATTGAGGTTCTTCTACTCCCATTCTTTTTTTTAAATTTTCAATCTCTTCTTTCGAAACCGGAACAGGTGTGGTGCCGGCTCCAACAAAACCGGTAACATTTGGAGTATTTCTAACCACGTACCAAGAATCATCAGTAACAACCATTTCTACCAAAACATACCCCGGGTAAATTTTTTCTTCAATTACTTTTCTTTTTCCATCTTTTATTTTAATCTTTTTTTCCTTTGGGACAATAACATTAAAGATTTTATCTTCCATACCCAATGATTCAATGCGCTGTCGCAAATTATTCGCTACAGCGTCTTCATAACCAGAATAAGTGTGAATGACATACCAGTTTTTTTCTTGGGGAAGTTCTTGTTTCGGCATACTTATTATTTATTGTAAAAATTCGTTTAATATTCTTGTAAGTGCAAAATCTAAAGAACCTAAAAATATGGCAATAGTTACTGAGATACCAAGAACAATTAAAGTATACCTTATCGTTTCTTGTCTGGTTGGCCAATTAACTTTTTTCATTTCTAATCTAACTTCCTTTAAAAAAGTGAAGATTTTGGTAAAAAATTTCATATTTTGATATTGATGATTTAAAAAACGGCCTGACGGCCTTCGGTTTTTATATTACCCGAAGGAAATTAGATGTCAACCCTTCACCTTTAATTAAAGGTGAAGGGTTTAAATATCTAAATTCTTTACTTTTTTAGCGTGGGTTTGAATAAATTTCTTTCTTGGCAATACCTCATCCCCCATCAGAATATCAAAGATTTTATCTGCCTCTCTGGCGCTTTCAATAGTCACTTGAAGCAATACCCTATTTTCTGGGCTAATGGTGGTCTCCCATAATTCTCCAGGATTCATTTCTCCTAAACCTTTATAACGTTGGATATTTATTTCTGAAGACCTTTCTTTTTTGAAAGAATCTATAACTTCGGCTTTATCTCCCTCGGTATAGGCATATTCAATTCTTTTTCCGGCCTGAATTTTGTAAAGCGGAGGCTGAGCAATATATAAATATCCTCCTTCAATAATGGGTTTAAAATAGCGATAAAAAAGCGTTAAAATTAAAGTTCGGATATGGTTTCCATCTGAATCCGCATCAGCCATTATAATAATTCTATGATATCTTAATTTATCCAAATTGAAATCTTCAGCAATAGCAGTGCCCAAAGCAATGATTAGAGATTTAATTTCTTTTGAGGATAAAATTTTATCAAGTCTCGCTCGCTCAACATTTAAAATTTTACCTCTTAAAGGCAAAACGGCCTGAAACTTTCTGTCTCTCGCTCCTTTGCAAGAACCGCCGGCTGACTCACCTTCAACGATGAATAATTCCGATTCTTCGGGGTTCCTGGAAGAGCAATCAGCTAATTTCCCCGGCAAAGCCAATCCTTCCAAAATCCCTTTCCTTAAAACTGTTTCTTTCGCTGCTTTAGCTGCTTTTCTGGCTTTCTGGGAAAGAACGCATTTTTCAATAACAGCTCTGGCATCCTGGGGATTTCTTTCCAAAAAATCAGTTAAGGTTTCGGAAATTACTGTTTCAACCGCTGATTTTGCTTCCGGATTTCCTAATTTTGCTTTGGTTTGTCCTTCAAATTGAGGCTCTTTTATTTTTACAGATACTACCCCAGTTAGCCCTTCCCTAATATCTTCTCCAGTTAAGTTTTCATCATTTTCTTTTAAAAACCCGTTTTTTCTGGCATAATCATTAAAGGTTTTTGTCAAAGCTGTTCTGAAACCAGTCAGATGAGTGCCTCCTTCTTGGGTGTTTATGTTATTGGCGAAGCTTTCTTCTAAACATTCGTATTCTTCAGTATATTGAAAAGCGCCTTCAACTAAAATTCCATTTTTTTCGCCAAATCCATAAAAAATATTTTGATGTCGTGGGGGAACGCCCCGAGTTAAATATTTAACATATGAAGCTAATCCCCCCCCAAAATAGAAACTATAACTTTTTGCAGGTTTCTCTCTTTCATCAATGAGGGTTATTCTAATTTCTTTAGTTAAATAAGCCTGTTGTCTAAGGTGATTTAATATTTTTTTAAAATCAAATTTAATCTCTTCAAAAATTTCAGTGTCGGGTTCAAAAATAACCGTAGTGCCACTGCTTTTGCATTTGCCGATTTTTTTTACTTTATTTTTCGCTTTTCCCTTGGAATATTCTTGGTAAAATTTCTCCCCCTTACGGCAAACCTCGGTTCTCATCCAAGAAGATAAAGCACAAACCACCGAAACTCCTACGCCGTGTAACCCCCCTGCCACCTGATAGGCCTTCCCGCCGAATTTCGCTCCGGCGTGCAAAGTGGTCATTACTGTTTCCAAAGCTGATTTTTTTGTCTGAGGGTGTTTGTCAACCGGAATGCCGCGACCGTCATCCGTAGTTTTTACTTTGTTTCCCGGTAAAAGAATAAGTTCAATATTTTTACAAAAACCGGCCATTGCTTCATCTAATGAATTATCAACGCATTCCCAAACCAAGTGGTGTAAACCTTCAGAACCAGTAGACCCTATATACATTCCCGGCCTCTTTCTGACAGGTTCCAACCCCTCCAAAACATAAATATCTTTGGCTGTATAAGATTCTTCAGCTTTAACTTTTTTAGATTTTTTTGGCATATTATTGTTTTCTCACTTGCCACTCTGGGATTTTTTCCAGAGTTTTAATTATTTTGTTTTGAATTTCGTCTATTTCTTCAGAAGACAAGGTTTTGTCTTCGGCTTGATAAATTATGTGAAAAGCTAAATTCTTTTTTCCCTCGGGCAACTCTTCGCCCTCATAAATATCAAAAAGGTCAATATCGCGAATGATTTTGCCGCCAATCCTCTTAATTTTATTTAAAACTTCCTCTACTTTCACAAATTGGGGCACCAAAACAGCAATATCTCTGACCGCTGCCGGATACCGAGAAATTAGCTGATATTCATGTTCTTCCGAGGCTAATTTTGTTAATTTTTCAAAAAAGAGCTCAAAATAGATTATT
>JBGOYX010000034.1:0-5520 GCA_041479865.1 Minisyncoccia bacterium | reverse complement strand
GATGATGAATCCCAAGAAAAATTCTGATTAATTTCCTGTTTGCATATATCGAATATTCTACTTGTTTCTTCTTCAAAAATGGATTTTGGAATTGAATAATTTGCTAGATTATAAACTGGTTTAATAATATCATCAATTAAGATGAATTTAAAATTAAAACCTTAAGACAAATATCTTATTCCAAAATAACTGTCTTATTTTCAAGATGGATATCTTAATTTTGTAAAAATCAAGATAGATATCTTATTTTTCTAATCAAGATAGATATCTTATTTTTTTAATTTTATAAATTGTTTTAATCGGAGAAGAAACAACAATCACCTCCCCCGCTCGATGTCCTAAAAGCGCCTGACCAACCGGGGATTCGTTTGAAATTCTGCCAAGAGAAGGATTGGCCTCTAAGGTTCCGACAATTTCAAATTCATCGGTTTGGCCGTCAACATCAACCAAAACCCTAGCTCCTAAGTTCACAAGTTTCTTTGTTTCCCGAGAAGGAAGTTTAATTAATTCAGAATTTTTTAAGATATGCTCAAGTTCAGCTATCCTGGTTTCTAAAAAACTCAAATCTTCTTGGAAGGCAAGGTATTCTGGATTTAAGTCCTCAGAATGCCAAATTTTGGGAATTTCTCCCTTGGTTTTCGAAAATTTAAGAATTTTTAAATCTTTATATTCTTTTTTTATCCTTTCTAATCCTTCTTTAGTTAAATAAAATTTTTTTTCTTGGGTCATATTTTTATTTTAAAACTTAGGATTATTCAATGTGGTAATGGGTTATTAAAAATCCCCTTTTGAGTGGAGGGGATTAGTTTAAGTTTACTAAAGAATTTCTTATCCTAATCCCTCACCGCAATAAGCCAACAAATGTAACAATAATGGCATAGGGCCATTTATAATTAGACATTCTAGTTGTGTTAATTCTCTTGATATTCATATGAAATATCTGCTCCATATCCCATAATAGCCCTCCAAGAAACCTTGTCAAGCCCCCGCGCCAAATTGAAGTATTAATTAATTGACTATTTCTATTTTCTTTGATTAGAGTTCATCGTTTTGTATTAATTTTGTAAAAATTTTAGAATAAATTAAGATGATTGAAGTTGACGGCTCATATTTAGAGGGAGGAGGACAAATTTTAAGAACGGCCATAGCTCTTTCGGCGGTTACCAAAAAACCTTGCCGAGTTTTTAATATCCGTAAAGGTAGGCCTAAACCGGGATTAGCCCCACAGCATCTCTTAGGAATTCAAGCTTTGGCTCAGCTTTGTAATGGAAAATTAGAAGGGGATTTTCTTGAAAGCAATGAAATTAAATTTCAACCAGAAGAAATTAGAACTAAAGATCTCCACATAAAAATTGAAACGGCGGGAAGCATTGCTTTAGTTTTGCAAACTTTAATTCCGGCGGCTCTCTTTGCGCCAAAACCTCTAAAAATTACTTTTAATGGTGGCGCTACCGACACTTTCTTCTCGCCTACCATTGATTATTTTCGTTATGTATTTTTAAAAATTTTAGAAAAGATTGGTGGTAAAGTAGAAATAAATATTTTAAAAAGAGGTTATTATCCTGAAGGCGGAGCAAAAATGGAAGTAAAAATCTCGCCGTCCAAACTAAAAAATATTAATTTTACTGAACGAGGTATTCTTAAAAAAATTTCAGTGATTTCTGGAGCTTCAAATGTTTTAAAAGAGAAGAAGGTTGCAGAACGTCAAATTGCCGGAGTAAGAGAAGTTTTGGGAAAATTCAAGCTGCCGATTGAAGAAAAAATTGAATATTATGATACTTGTTGCCCCGGAAGCCAAATTTGTTTAATTTCTGAATTTGAAAATACCATAATTGGAACTGATAATTTAGGGAAATTAGGGAAAAGAGCCGAAGACGTCGGCAAAGAAGCGGCTTTGGAACTA
Organism: Minisyncoccia bacterium; assembly: GCA_041479865.1. GTDB lineage: Bacteria > Patescibacteriota > Minisyncoccia > Minisyncoccales > JBGOYX01 > JBGOYX01. The sequence goes on along the minus strand of JBGOYX010000034.1, from coordinate 3,617 downwards.
TTAAAAGAAGAAAAAACTCAGACCTGTTCAGACAAATATTTAGCTGACCAAATTCTCCCCTATTTGGCTTTAGCTAAAGGAAAATCGGAAATTACTCTTTCAGAAAAGACCCGCCATTGCAAAACTAATATTTGGGTTATTGAGAAATTTTTAGAGGGGAGATTTGAAATTAAGGAGAATTTAATTAGTTGGGTCCCCCAAATTTAAACCTAACAAAAAGCCCCCTAAGAGGGGGCTTTTTGTTAGCGTCTGAACTGAGATCTCCTTTTTGAATGACATTCCCGACAATAAATGGGTCTATCGGCTGAAGGCTGAAATGGAAGCTCTGTTATAGCTGTTCCACATTCAGCACATTTCCAATCTCCCTGAAACATTTGTCGAGGAGGAAAATCTCTGTCTGACCGCTCAAATTTTTTGAAGGCCATAAACTTAAATAAATTATACTAATAAAAAACGACCCTTTAGACCTTAAGGTCGCCATACTTATTTAGGCCCTCATTTTTTTGACAAAGAAGACTTAATTTAAGATACTTTGACTTATCGGTCTAAAGACATTATACACCTTTCATTCAGCATGTCAAGTGAAAAAGACCGATTACTTTTCTGCCTCGTTTTTGTTCATTATTAAAGATGGTTATCGCCTTTCCTATTTTTTCAATCATCAAACCAATCCCTTCGGAAAGAATTTTCTCTTTGACTCCCTCTGAAACTTCAGCAAGCCCCGATTCGCCAGTCCCAATCACAATTAAATCAGGATTTCCAGCAATCGCCCCATTTACGTCTTCTTCTCCAATTGAATGCCCTTCTTCCCTCTGCCATTTTAAAACCTCTCCCGTCCATCGAAGTTCAACGTCATAATTATATATTTTCCCCGAAATAGTAATTGAACCAAAATGATATTCTTCAATCATGCTCAAAATAATGTTTTTTGTTTTAAGGGTATTTTTTGTTCTCCTTTGGAAAAAATTCTGATTTTTCCATAAACGCCATCATATCCGGGCTCGATATTGACCTTTCCCCCTCTCACTCTAATTATACCTTCGGCAATCTCTGGTAAAGTAGCTGTTTCCAAATCCTCTTTTGAAATATTTAATAGAATACTAAACTCTGAATTGAATTTTTCAATCAGATTTTTATATTCTTTATTTACTTCCACTGTTCCAACCCCCTGTCCCAAAACATCAGCAATTATTTCTTCCAAGGGGATTAAGCTTTTAAAAGGAATGATATTCTCCGGCTTGAAACCTTCCGGCCTATCGGCCAATTCTTCTACTCGGTTTAAAACGCCTATAGTCAAAGATTTTCCGCAATTGGGACAGATATTATTATATTTTTTAGATTCGGAAGGACTTAAAGAAATTCCGCAAAGCCGGTGGCCGTCATAATGATATTTTCCTTCTTCGGGGAAAAATTCAACGGTATAAAGAAATTTTTGAGTATCTTTTGTTTTTATTACATCTCTTATTGCCGAATAATTCAACTCCGTATCAAAAATATTTGCTTCCCGGCCAATTTTGGAAGGACTGTGAGAATCGGAGTTGCTTATTAGTGTGATTTTATCCAAAGCGGATAATCTCCAATTCATCGCCGGGTCGGAAGAAAGCCCTGTTTCTATAGAATAAATGTATTTTGAATAGTCCTCAAAACATTCTTCAATTGAATCAAAACCTGACCTTGAACCGAAAATTGAAAACCAGGGCGTCCAAGCATGACTGGGGATAATCAAGCAATTTTCAGAAATATTTAAAACAATTTTGGCCAATTCTTTGGCGTCTAAGCCTAAAATTGGTCTGCCGTCGGATTTTAAATTCCCGATCCAGCCCAACTGAACGTTAATTTTTTCAACTATTTCAAAAGAAGGAGAAAAAACAATAATATGGATTTTCCGCGTTTTTCCTCCCTTTGAATAAATACAGCTAATTTCGGAAGTTAAAATAAATCTTGTTTTACTGTTTGAGTCTTTTAATTTAAAAAGGCCTGTTTCTGCCGGCTCCAATTTCTCTTTCAAGTTTTTCAACCATTCGGGATGAGTAAAATCGCCCGTGCCCAAAACTTCAATTCCCTTGATTCTTGCCCATTTATCAAGATTTTCCAAATCCATGTCTTTTGAGGTAGCTCGGGAATATTTTGAATGAATATGAAAATCGGCAATAAATTGCATACTATCTTTTTAATAACATCTATTTTGAAAAAAGAAAATAATAGGGTTGGCCTTAAGACCAACCCTTTTGAAATTATTGTCTCGTTTCATCTCCTCTTGGATTTTTCTACCTGAGAATGATGTCTTTGCTGACAAGGACAGCATCTTGCCGCATCGGGTTTAGCAGCTAATCGCTCTACAGGGATTTCTTTGCGGCAATCAACACAGAGTATTTTACCATCAACAATAATAGGACCTTCCTTAGCCTCTTCTACTTTAATGGCTCTTTGACATAAAAGAGCCGTAGATAGTTGATATGCTGTTGCCTCTTGTGCTAGGTCTAATCTGTCAGCCATTACTATATATTCTCCTTTCTCTATATGAACTTCGTTTTTTGCATTTTGAAAAAACTATACAAAAAGAACTATATAATCTCCTTTTTATTATATAAAATTTGAAATCCCGTAAACTACGGGAAAAATAACAAAACCTTTAACTGTTTATTAATTTTAGTTAAGTATACAAAAATTTAAATTCTTGTCAAGCAGAGAGAAATTTAATCTATTTCGTAGGTTATACTGACCGTAACCGAGATTTTATTCTCGCCGGTTTCTATTTCTGGCGTTTCACCGCCGCCCCCCACGCCTTCTTTCGCTAAATAATAAGGTACAGGAATCGGCGTTATGCTGCTCTCACTGAAATTGGCGATTCTTACCAATTTCACTCCAAGCTGAACAGCTAATTCTTTTGCTTTGGTTTTAGCTTCTTCAATAGCTTCCGTTCTGGCTTGTTTTTCCAGCTCTTCTTCTTTATCAACGGTAAATTGTAAGTCTCCTACCTCATTTGCTCCGGCATCGGTTGCCCCCTGAATAATATCGCCGATCTTTGCCATGTCTCTGATTTTTACTTCCAAACTTTGGGTTATTTCATATCCCACCAAAACTCTTTTACTCTCTGGACAGGGATAAATGAGGCAAGTAGTTTCTTTTTGCCACTCATAACGGGGATAAATGGTAAAACTAGTAGTTTTTAAATCTTTATCTGCCACTCCTTGATTCTTGATGGAAGCAATAACAGCATTCATTGCTTTAGTATTCTCGGTCATTGCCTCTGCCACCGTTTTTTTCTCCGTTACTACCGAAAAATCAACCAGAGTTAAATCAGGCTTGGTGTAAATTTCGCCCGTCCCGGAAACGGTAATGGTATTTTTGGCTTCAATTTCCTGACCAATGTATCTCCCTTCTTTTAACTTATTCATAGTCCCCACTCCGAACCAAACAATCAAAGAAATTAAAAATAAGATAATGACTGTTACGAAAATAATTTTTGAAATTTTACAACTATAAAACAATTTTTCTGGACAACATTCTTTAGTTTGATTATCCATAATAATTTAAGCTTTACTTTATTAATAGTGCCGACCTTTAATTTTATTCATCTTATTAATTTTATCAATTTATCAATTTTTTAGCCATAT
>JBGOYX010000033.1:0-5558 GCA_041479865.1 Minisyncoccia bacterium | reverse complement strand
TTTTTTATTGAATTTAGAATTTGAGAAAAATTTATTTTTATCATATTTTTTGTTGGGTCATTTTGTTTTTTTAATCAAAATTTTATGCCAGTCGGAATAATCAAATATCCCTTGAAAAACTAAACCACCTAAAAAGCCGAAAGAAAATGGAGCAAGCGGAAGAGAAAATTTCAAAAGGAGAACAGAAATTAAAATACTGAAACCGATTAGCCAATGATGTAAGTGAAATCTCCACTTTCCAATATTAAAAACAATTGATTTAATTATACCTACTTGGCCGGTATTTTTCCCACAAAATATTTTTGATAAGATGTAGCCTAAAATTATTCCAAAATAAATTTCCAAAGAAATTAATGCGACAGGTATAGTGAAAAAAATAATTTTTGACTTTATTAATCTGAATTTTATCATAGCGGGTCTGCCTCGATTCGAACGAGGAACATCGCTTTTGGAGAGCGAAATTATACCATTTAACTACAGACCCTAAAATTTTATTACTTTTTAGCTTCTTTGTGCACCGTATGTTTCCGGCACCATTTGCAGAATTTTTTCAACTCTAGCTTTTTCTCGCCCGTTCCTATTTTGCCCTTGGATTTGTGAGAATAATAATTTATTCTTTTGCAGACCGAACACTGAAGTTTTATGAAAGGTTTTTTTGTAGGCATACCTCGTAGTAGAATTTCGACTAATTATTTTAATTATTTTGCTGCCCCGCAGCAGTCGAAATTTCACTACGGGGCATAATTTTGATTTATATTTGAGCCAGGAACGAGATTCGAACTCGTGACCTTTCCCTTACCATGGGAATGCTCTACCAACTGAGCTATCCTGGCATTTATTGTGGGTAGGGAGGGACTTGCACCCCCGAAGGCCAGTGGCCGCCAGATTTACAGTCTGGTGCGTTAGCTACTCCGCCACCTACCCAGTGGTAATACTTTGTTAATCGCGGCAAGTCCCGACTTCGTCGGGACTAACACCGCTCTTTAGAAACCCTCGGTTTCTAACGTCCCGATTTCATCGGGACTGTTTTCCTGCACGGAAGAACCGAAAGGTTCTCCCGCCCCCTTTCCGATATCTGATGTTTTTATTATATACTATTTTTTTTATTTTTCAATGATTTTCTGGCGTTTTTTCCTCCATTCTTTGATTTTTTTGTGATGGCCTGATAATAAAATTTTTGGTACCCGCCATTTTATTTCCTTTTTCGGCTGAAAAACTTCCGGCCTGGTATATTGGGGGTATTCAATAAATCCTTTTTCTTTAGTAATTCTTTCTTTTAGTAGTTCTTTTTTCCCTAAAACGCCGGGAATCAATCTGGCAACGGTTTCCATTACTATCATTGCCGGCAATTCTCCGCCCATTAAATCGTAAGGTCCTATTGATAACTCCATATCAGCGATATATTTTGCCACCCTTTCGTCTACTCCTTCATATCTGCCGCAAATTAAAATTATTTGATTCAGTTTAGAAAGTTTATAAGCTATTTTTTGATTAAATTGCTTTCCTCTCGGCGTAAATAAAATTATTTTTGCTTTCTTGCCCTGAGCCTGTCGAAGGGTTGACTTTATCTCTTTTACAGCCTTAAAAATTGGCTCTACTTCCAAAACCATTCCCAATCCCCCGCCATAGGGTCTGTCGTCAACTGTTTTATGTCGGTCACTCGTCCATTTTCTTAAATTATGAACGTTAATTTTAATTAATTTCTTTTTCTGAGCCCGCAAAATTAAACTCTCTTTTAGATAAGAGCTGAATATTTCAGGAAAAATTGTAATAATATCAAAAGATAACATAATAAATGAAAACCGCGCTACAAATAATGATAGCACGGTTTTCGGTTTTGTAAACAGACTTTAAGAGTTCTTTCCGTTTACAGCTTTAAATCTTCGAGATCTTCAGCTTTTCTTCCTCGAGACGGTCTTCCGCCTTCTGGCTCTTCAATCTTCAAATTCACGCGAGCGTGATTTTTAAGACCGACGATTCTGACCAGAGATCTTATAGATCTGGCGGTAGAACCTTCCTTACCAATGATCTGACCCATGTCTTCAGGGTTTACTTTCAAAGAAAGTAAAACTCCCATTTCATCAACCTTGCGGTCGATTTTGACATCTTCCGGGTGATCAACTAAACCTTTCACCAAATACTCAAGGAAATCCTGATCGCTTGATTTTTTCTCAGCCATAGTTCTTTCAGTAATTTAACTGATTAAATCATAATTGATTCTTTATCGTAGCCCGACCTTTCAGCCTGCCTCTCCTTCAATCAATCGGAGATTGGGCATACCTGAAAAGCTACTATTTGACATTTTATCTTTTTTAAAAAATTTGTCAACTCCGTTAGAAGTTTTACAACAAGGGTTGTAATACTACTTTTCAGAGATGTAAGTCGGCTTCGCCTTTTTTAAAAATTATTACCATAGACATCGCTGAACTTCTAACGGGGTCAAGACCAGAGGTGTTCCCGCAAAGTAGATCGCTCTTCTTGTAAGAAGAACGAAGGAGAGAGAATTTTCTCACTTCGCGAGAACGCCTCTGGCCTCTTTCCCTTTGAGAAACTGCTAATTTTTTAGTAATCTCTCAAAGGGAGGAAGGTTGAAGATTGTGCGAGTGTCCCCAACCTCCCTTTATTTTCTCTGTTTGGCCGAATTGACTCTCGTCGATTTTCGGCCAACGGCGGGTGGCGATATGTCGCCTGAACGCTTTTAATTTTGATTGCGAAGCGCTCGCCGCAATGAACGAATTTTTCGATTACGAAGAGTTATTCGTTTCTTTTGATTTATGATTTCGTCTTCACAACCCTTAAGTAAACTTTCAAGTTGGACAACTCTCTGTTTTAGTTTATCTGTTTCTGTGGGTATATATCCACAAGAAACACACGCGTTCCGACCGCCATGGGGATTAGAAAATCCAGATAAATAGAATGATTTTCCTCCACATTTAGGACAAGTTCCTGTAAAGTCGTATGTTTTTACTTCCATCTTCTTTTTTCCTCTGCCACCCGCCAAGGCAACAGAGTGCTACTATTTTCATAGCGGCGAGCTGGTTACAAAAATTATAACGACTAATAAAATTTCGTTTTTTATAACCATTTCGCCGCCATGGAAAATTTATAAAAGAACTTTTTCCACGCCTTAATTCATAAATATTTTTACAAACTAAGGAGTAAAGTGGGCAAGTTTTATATGGCGATGCCCACGTCACCGCCCTTTGGGGAGTTAAGCTCCGGATTGTATGCCGTGCTTTTTCCCCGACTCCCTGATCTGGTCAATCGCTTGACCGATCTGTTTCGCCTCTTTCAGCGACATTCTATACCACCTCCTTTGCTTTTACTTCCTTTGCAATCTCATCAAGCTTGATGAGACCATGAATTGGTCTTAAGTCGTCCGAGGCAGCCCGCAACGCTATTCCAGCATCTCCACAATCCCTAATTACCTTGTTCAAAACCCTACCTTTCTCTTCGGCCCTATTCGGATTCTCGTCGTCTATCTGTTTCCTTACATCTTCAACCGCTGCTACTACTTCACCGACCTGATTTTGAATTTTTTCGATCATCTCATTGATTGCTTGAACTTTTGTTTCGTCTATCATTTTGAATAACCTCCTTGCAGTTTTTTTATTTATTTCAATTCCTATCTTTAGGAACGATAATGATTTAAAGAACTATATATCTACCTCTCATTTCTAGAATTAGATTTGAGAAGATTATTTCCGTCTTTCAGCTTGTCTACAAGAAACAAGCTGAAAGTGTTGATGATTAATATGGGAATGGAATGTAGTATAGCATGGCGAATAATACTGCGAACCCCCCAAATAATCCCCACATTGGGTTTCCCCTTTGTAGTCTTATTTGAGTAAGGAGCGGAGCAAAAACCACCACAACACTACCCAAAACCCATACTACCGTCAATAATTCCTTCATCTGCATTCCTCCTTATTTTATTTTTCCCATCTTTCAATTCGTAAAAATTTACGAGCTGAAGGATAGCGAAGAGGTTGGAGGTGTTAGCGAGCGGTCGAAACTCTCCCTCCAAACCTCTCCCTTAGGGGGTAGATATGAAAATAAAATACCCTCTCCTCTCTTACTGGATTACCAACTTACGAGGAGAAAACTGGAAAGCTTGCGGAGACCCGTTCTCCCCTTCTTTCCAATTTTCTCCTCACTCCATATTTACTTTTCAAGGTTCTTTCCTTAAACTAACAGACGGCTCTTGGAGAGAGCCGTCTGGTCAAATATCCAAACGTTTAAATATTTTCTCTCTCCTTTGATTTTTTCCTTATTAATTACCTCCAAATTATCTGAAGAGAATTAATAAAGATAATGAGGGGAAGCAGTAGGAAGTGGCTGTTGGCGTTCTCGGGAAGTATTAGGTTTAAGACCTACATACTTCACCGAGAGACCAACTAACCATTCCTTACTTTCTTGCGCTTCCCCCCAGAACTTTTTTTTCTAATTTTTAGATGTACATCTTTCTTCTCCAGCTTTCTGAAGGAGAAAAATCTACATCTTTTTATTTACCTTTCAATGTTCTTTCTTCACCCTCTTACGTCTTAATTATAGCATATCTACAGAATTTGTCAACCCCACCCACCTTTTAAAAAGGTAGGGGTTGAATTCCTCGATCTAATCAAAACCAGCAGTGGAAACTGCTGGCTATTAATAAATTTTAATAATTATTTTTCTTCTTCCGCTTTTATTTCTTCTTTAACTTCCTCCTTTATTTCCGGCTCTTTTTCCGCCTCCGCTGAAGCTTCGGCGGACACGTCTTCTTTTGGAGCTTCCTCTTTTGGTTTTTCTTCTGTTTTGGGTTCTTCGATTTTTTCTTCAACCGGTTTCTCTGGAACTGCCTCTTCTTTTTTCTCTGCTGGAGCCGGTTTTTCCTGCGGTGCAGCAGCTTCAGCGGGTTTCCCTTCGGCCTCCGCAACTTTAGCGTCGGCGGATTTTTTAGATTTTTTATGTTTCGGAATTTTTTTCCCTTCAACAATTTTTTCTGAAACTAATAAATTAAAAACTGTCGGAGAAGGTTTAGCTCCATTAGATAACCAATATTTAATTCTGTCTTCTTTTAAAACTTTTTCTTTTGTCAGAGGATTATAAAAACCAACCTCTTCCACAAAACGACCGGCCCGAGGCTTGCTTTTTTTATCAGTAACTACAATTTTGAAAGACGGTTGATTTTTTTTACCTACTCTGAATAAACGTATTACTAACATATGGTTTAATTTTACCCTTCACCTTTAATAAAGGTGAAGGGTTTACTAATATTTAGTTGCCAGGGCGTTTTCAGCCGCTTTTTCTTCTCCTTCCTGTTTAGAAGAACCTTCGCCTTTGGCTACCAATTCTTTATTTAAAAAAACGCCGATTATAAAATGTTTCGCGTGATCCGGCCCCCATTCTCTCATAACTTTATAAATCGGGGTAATCCCTGTTTTTTCCTGAGCTTCTTCCTGGAAAAGGGATTTGGCGTCCTTGAAAAGGCCTTTTTCAAGAATTTCCGGTAATTTTACGATTAATTTTTTTTCAATAAGATTTTGACAGATTTTATATCCTTGGTCAAGATAAAG
>JBGOYX010000032.1:0-5669 GCA_041479865.1 Minisyncoccia bacterium | reverse complement strand
GTAGTTTTTGTTGTTTTCTTCATCAAAATAATTCAAATCCTTGCCTGAAAATTTGGAATGTTGCGATAAATCAAAATCGGTTCTGTTGGCAATCCCTGCTAATTCCGACCAACCGAAAGGAAATTTATATTCAATATCAATTGTTCTTTTTGAGTAATGAGCAAGGGCTTCTTTTTTGTGTTCATATCTTCTTAAATTTTCTTTTTTTAACCCCAAATCTAAAAAGAATTCTTCCCATTCTTCCACCCAAACATTAAACCATTTTTCGTCTTCGCCCGGCTTCACAAAATATTCGATTTCGGCAATATCAAATTCTCGGGTACGGAAAGTGAAGTTTCCCGTGGTAATTTCGTTTCTAAAAGAACGGCCGATTTGGGCAATACCAAAAGGGATTTTAAGACGCATTGATTCTTGGACAAGTTTAAAATTGGTAAACATTGATTGGGCGGTTTCCGGCCGTAAATAAGTTGTGTGAGTTTCGTCTTCCACCGGTCCCAAAAAAGTTTTAAACATTAAATTGAATTGCCGAGGAGAAGTAAAATCTTTCTCGCCACATTGAGGACATTGATTTTTTGTTTTTGCTTTTCTTTCACCGACAAAACGGCCGTCGGTCATGTGGTCGGCTCTAAAACGAGTATGGCAATTTTTACATTCAACCAAAGGATCGGTGAAATTAATTATATGGCCTGATGCCTCCCAAACTTTTGGATGCATTAAAACCGTCCCATCAATCAAAACCACATCTCCCCTTTTTTGGATAAATCTCTTCAACCATTCTTGTTTGATATTATTTTTCAAAAGAGAACCTAAGGGCCCATAATCCCAAAGCGATTCCACCCCGCCATAAATCTCCGAGGACTGAAAAATAAATCCACGTCTTTTGCAAAGTGATACAATTTTTTCCATTAGGTTTTCCATATTTTTTATTCCTCGCCCGTAGAGCTGGGTGTTAAAGAAGTATCAATTGCCGGCGTTGTGTTTTCTATTGAAGCTTGGGCCCAATTATCTTCGGCTGTGATTGTGGCTTCTCCCACAAGCTGAAAAACCTGATTCCACTGGGAAAAATCAGGAGCAATGGCAATCTGGAAAGCAACCTTTGGAGTTGAATTTAAAATTCCAGCCCCGACCCCCAAATCCCCGATTTCCCAGACGATTTCTCTTGACTGAGAATCAAAGGTTAGCCTTGAATCTTCCGGAATGATTTTGCCGGTTAATTTGACTTGCGACGGTAAAACGGCTCTTACTTTTACATCTTTCAAATCGTTATAATAATTATTGACTTCCCAAATTATTGCGTAAGTGGTAGTCTGGCCGACTTGGGGAGGCATTGGTCCCGTATTATTGAATCCTTCTAATTGAGCATATCCTTTTTGAGAAATCTCTAATTTTGAATTTATTTTAGTTATAAACTCTTCCTGAACCTGGGAAATATAAACCTTGTTTTTGATAACCGGATTTCTGTCTTGCGAGCCGGTAAATGATAAATCATTTTTTAATTTTACCCAAAAATCAATCTTTCCCTCTTCTTGAGGAAGTAAAAGCTGAAGTTTTGAAACCCTTTTCCAGTCAAAAACGACCGAATTATCGCCCGCATTAAAATCTCCCAAATCGGACTTCAAGCTTTCTAAATCAAAGGCTGCTCCGTCTAAAGTTGCCACTAAAAATAAATTTGTCATGGCTTCCTGGCTGAGGTTTTTAAAGAAAATTTCGTAATGAAGATTATCTCCCAGATTGGCGACATATTGAGGATTTCCGTTAATCATTTGAGAAATAAATATGTTAGGCTGGGCGATTTCTACTCCCTTGGTTGTGTCTTTTAATAAAATAAATTCTCCATTTTGTAATACACCCAAACTTGCTCTAAAAATTTTCTGCCCTCCTACGTCTCCCCTAAGAATACCTGAAATTTCAATTCTTCCCCCATCGGCTTTATTCAAAAGTGGGATTTCCCACTCGGTTTTATCCAAAGCGGTAGGGTTGGAATCGATAAATTCAAAGTCAGATGGGTAATCGATTTTTACTCTCAAGTTGGAAAGAGGGTAATTTGCATTTGAAAAATAATTTAACTTAAAATTGGTCGTTTTACCGGATTCTATTTTTGAAGGAATATCAAACTCAAAGGTGATGGGAACTTTTTTAATAATTGTGGTGAAGGTGGTGGTTACTTCATAACGAGCACTTAAGTTTTTTGGCTTAAAATTCAACCAAGCTTTGGCTTCTTTGGTTTCGTTCTCTTTTCCAAAAAGCCTTGCCTTAAAAGAATAAGTTTTTTCTTGCCCGGGATAAATGGATTCCAAGACAATTTCTTTTCTTAAAAAACTATCTCCCTCAACGATTGAGTATTGAGGATATTCAAAAATGAGTTTTGGCTCTTCCAATATAAAATTACCGTTGTTTTTATATTTAACGATATATTCAACTTCCTCGCCGAGGTCTGCCTGGTCGGAGCCCAAAATTTCCAATTTCAAAACCGATTTCGAATAAACGTTTCTTTGATAATACCAAAAACCCAAAACTCCCAAAATTACCGCAAAAATTATAAGAAAAAAAATTAATTTTTTACGCATGTAATTATCTTATTTTAACATAATTTAACTAAATGCTGCTACCTATCGACTTTTTTATAGCAAACTTTAGTTTGATATATCAAAGTTTCCCTTTGCTATAAATAGGAAAAAGTAATCCGAAATTATTTTTAAAGCTCTTAAATCATCAGAATTAACCTTTAGTTTTTTCGCGGTTTGCCAGTCCTTTTTAAGGAAAATTCTGATAATTTTAATTGTTTCTTGCTCAATATATTTGTCCTGTCTGTTTTTTCTAAAACAAGAACCGCAAACTACTCCCCCTTCTCCTGGATTAAAGTACAGATTTCCAGTAGCCAATTTCTTTTGACAAATGGAACATTTATATAATTCTGGTTCATATCCAAGAATGGAAAGAAAATTCCAGAGAAAATAAAAATAGAGTAATTGTAAATTATAGATTGTGAATTGGAAATTATTCAATTTGTTGAAAATTTCATCAAGTAAATTCCACAACTTTTCGTCTCTCTCTTGGCCCTTAACTAATTCATTAAAAACTTCGGAAATCTTGGAGGCGATTTTTAACTTCCTTAAATTTTTTCTTATATTCTCAAATTTTTCAATTAAAATGGCGTCGGTTAAAGTTTTGTGAGTTTTTCCCTGAATGAACTCAATGTCCGACAAATAGAAAATATCTATCCCCGACCTTAATTTTGAAGAAATTTTTCGAATTGCTTTTCCTAAAATTTCCAACTTTCCGAATCTTTTTGTATAAATCGTAAATAACTGGTTGCTTTCGCCCCTGTTTTCTTTTTTTAAAATAAAACCCCGACTTCTGTAATGAACGAACATTTTATTTTAGTTTGAATATTTTTTTCACCATTTCCAAACGTCGTTTATTTTCCGGATCAGAGGGTTTTAGGTTTAGTTTTTTTATTACGTCAGGGAGGTTTGTTTTTCTTATGTTACCCTGATCGTTTCCCATTAATTCCTTAGCTATTGTCAGTTGATCTTGTGTTGAATATGTCTTACCTGGCCAAACACGAGGAAGCTTTTTGATCTCACCAATAAACTCATTTTTAGTAAGATAATCTCTTCTAACCCTATCAAATGGTGATGGGTCTGTTTTGGGTGGCTGAGGGGTAGCTGGTCTTTGTGGGGGTAATGGTTGCGCCATAATTTATATTTTTTTGATACTTAACCATAGATTTTGTTGTTCGACCTTTACCGAGCACATAATTTTGTTATGTGCTTGGTTAATTCTTTTTTATTCCAATATAATGTTTTTTCCCCTCTAATTCTATTTCTTTTTTAACATCAACATCTGTCATTTCGTTTTCTGTTTCAACTTTTATAAATTCTTTTGCTCCCGTCTCTTTTTTAAATTCTTCTTCTGGCATATATAGCGGCACAATGCTAACCGTAGAAGTTATGCCGCTAACCATATATTGAGGAGATAAACCGAGTTTTTTGCGTAAATCTTTAATATTTCTAAGGATTTCTCTTTTTTCTCCTTCTTTTCTAAGCTCCGGTGTAATTTCTGTATTTAATTCAATTTCTTTTTCTAACTTCTCGTCAAAAACTATTTCTTTTACATTAACTTCCTCTTTTACTAAATCCAATAATTCTTCATTGTTTTTAATCTTGAATTTTTTATCTTTAATCTTAATCGAAGCGAGGGGTTGTCTTACTTTTATTCCGGTTTGTGCCCTTTCAGCTAAAGACAGAGCAACGATTTCTCGCACTTGTTTCATTTTTTCTTCCAATTCTTGATTTATTAATCTTTTTTCTGCTTTGGGCCAGTCGCAAAGATGAACTGATTCTGGCATATTTTCTGTTTTCAGTTCCTGATATATTTCCTCAGATAAAAAAGGCATTATCGGAGCAATAATTTTAATTAAACTTAAAAGAACGTAATAAAACGTACAAGCTGCCTCTTTTTTTTCTTCTTCATTTTTCGGCTTTTGGAAACGGCTGCGCGACCTTCTTATATACCATAGAGAAAGATCCTCTATAAAAAATTCCTCAATAGCCGCGCTGGCAGCTGCGCTGTTATATTCGTCCAAATTTTTAGTTGTTTTATCGATAAGATTATTTAAGCGAGAAAGGATCCACTTATCAAGGATATTATTAGTTTTAGGAAAATTCTTATCTTTTAAAAATTTCTCTTCTCCTCTATAAGTTTTAAAAAAGATAAAACTGTTCCAAAGGGTTAAAAGTTTTCTTTTTGTTTCTTTTGCCGCATTGTAGCCGAAAAGTAAATTTAAAACAGGATTTTGTTTTACATACATCCATCTCATAGGGTCTGCTCCTATTTTTTCTACTGCCTCGTCAAACCAAATAGCATTCCCCTTGGATTTATGCATCTCTTCTCCTTTCTCGTCGCGTACAGATGCGTATCCAAAAATAGTTTTTGCAGGGTTGGTTTTTTCTAAAACCGTACTCATCACAATTAAAGAATAAAACCAATTCTTGAATTGACCGGGGAATGATTCGCAGATAAAATCAGCCTGAAACCATGTTTTCCAATATTTTTTATCCTGAAAATAACCCATTGTAGAAAAAGGCACGATACCCGCATCCAACCAAGGATTTCCAACGTCAGAAATTCGGGAAATTATTTTTTTACATTTTGAACATTTGATTTTCACTTTATCTACCCATGGCCTGTGAGGCGAATTACCCTCAAATTCTTCCCACCCCTCAACCGCTCTTTCTTTTAACTCTTCCTTTGAACCGATAACTTCAAAATTTCCGCATGGGCATTCAAAAATAGGTAGAGCCAGCCCCCAATATCTTTTTTTGGAGATCAGCCAATCTTGCATATTTTTCAACCAATCCATCTCCCTTTCTAATCCGAATGAAGGTAGCCATTTTATTTTTTTTGCCACTTCCATCAGCGGCTTCCTCAATTTCTCCATTGAAATATACCATTCGTCAACCAAACGGAATATCAATTCTTCTTTACAGCGCCAACAAGTCGGATATCTATGTTTATAATCTTCAATTTTATAAACAAAACTTTTGTCCTTTAGGTTTTTAAAAATCAAATTATTTACTTCTGTTGCTAATTTCCCTGTTAAAAATCCAAATCCTTCTCTGTATCTGCTTTCATCATCTAATGGGTCAATATAGGGTAGATATGAT
>JBGOYX010000031.1:0-5697 GCA_041479865.1 Minisyncoccia bacterium | reverse complement strand
TTTTTCCCATTAAATCTTTTACCATTTCAGTTGTTCTGTCCGTTGAGCCATCTGAGACAACGATAATTTCTGACTCAAATGGCTGTTTCTTTAAATAACCTTCAATTTCAGCCAAGGTTTTGGGCAGTCTTTTTTCTTCATTATAAGCTGGAATAATAACCGACAGTTTTGGTTTTTGATTTTCCATATTTTTTTTATTATCCTCTATTTGAAAAAATATATCAAGTTAAACACCGTTAATTTATTTTGAATTTTATTTTTTTTATTTTTTTTAATAAATCGGGAGAAATTTTTACCAATTCAATCGTTAAAGTCGTAATTAAAGCAACCGCAAAAACCAACAGCCAGTGAATTGGTTTTAAAGGTACGGTTCCTAAAACCTTGTTTAAGAAAGGAAAATATATTGCCAAGAATAAAAGTAAAAATCCGTAAGCCACGGATAAAAATAAAAACTTGTTTTTAAAGAAATTCTCATTTTTAATCATCGGCTTTTTAAGGTTCTTATAGGCAAAGATATAAATTAAATCTATGGCGGCCACCGTTGCAAAAGCTATGGTTTGGCCCAGATTTAGACTACTTCCTTTTTGTCCGAAAAGCCAAAATAAAAGCAAAGAAAGCCCGCCCCCAATCAAGCTTACGGCATAAATTAAGAATTTACCGGTTCCGCTCAGTATATTTTCTTTTTTTATCTCTCTAGGGCTCTCTTTCATCAAAGATTTTTCTTGAGGCTCAAAAGCCAAAGCAACATCGGGAGGACCATCGCATATTAAATGAATCCATAAAATCTGAACGATGGTTAAAGGAGGAGAAAACCTGAAAATAATGGCTCCGAAAATTAAAGCCATTTCCACGAAAGAATTTGAAAGAACATAAGCCACCATTTTCTGGATATTGGAAAAAATTAATCTTCCTTCTTCGCAGGCTGCCACTATGGTTTTGAAATTATTATCCAATAAAATTAGGTCTCCGGCCTCTTTCGCAACCTCAGACCCGCTTCCAATGACAATTCCTATGTCAGCTTTTTTCAAAGCGGGAGCGTCGTTAACCCCGTCTCCGGTCATTGCAACTATTTCGCCTTTTTCCTGCAGTACCTTTATTATTTTTTTCTTCTGGTGGGGAGTCACTCTGGTGAATAAAAAAATATCATCTATTCTGTTTTTTAAATCTTCTTCTGAAATATTTTCCAGCTCCTGGCCCTCTAAAACATTCTCCTTATTTATTTCAAAACCAAGATTAATAGCTATTCTTTCAGCGGTTTTTCTGTAATCCCCCGTCACTATTTTAACCTTAATGCCGGCTTTTTGAGCTACTAAAATAGCTTCTTTAACCTCTTTTCTCAAGGGATCTGCAATGCCGACTAATCCCAGCCAGGAAAAATCTTTTTTTTCTTTTAAATCCCCTCTTTCTTTGAAAGTAACCCCGAGAACTCTCAACCCTTGATCCGCCCACTCTTCAATTTTTTTTAAAACATCATTTTTTTCTTTTTCAGAAACATCACAAAAAGAAAGCACTATTTCTGGAGCTCCAACCAAGAAAGCAGCTTTTTTATCGTCCATCTTATTTACCATTAAAGTATATTTATTCTCACTGTTAAAGGGCTCTTCGTAGATTCTTTTTGCACTGCCAAAAACTTTTAAAGGATCAAATTTTGCAACGTTTTTTACATAATCCCAGACGGCAACTTCCAAACCGCTTCTTTGTTCGTTGAATAAAGTCAAGGCCAGTAAAAATTTTTCCTCGTCTGAAAAATCAGTTTTAATAACCTTCATCTGTCCCTCTGTTAAGGTTCCTGTTTTGTCAGTACAGATTACGGAAGTGGAGCCCAAGGTTTCAATTGAAAGTAAAGTTTTTACCAATCCTTTCTTTTTTAAAATTCTTCTCATTCCCAAAGCAAGGATAATGGTTATTGCTATTGGCAGCCCTTCGGGAATCGCAGCAATGGCTAAAATTATCGCCATTTTAAACATTTCAATGGGATTATGGTTACTTAAAACCCCGAATATAAAAATACAAAGAGAAATACCAAGTATTAAATATGCCAAAAATCTGGCAAAAACTTCCAGTTTCTCCTGAATGGGAGTTTTTTCTTCTTTTATCTCAGCCAAGCTTTGACCTATTTTTCCCATTTCTGTTTCTTTGCCGATTTTTAAAACTTCCATCACCCCCCTTCCTGAAAGAACGGTTGTCCCCATCAACAGATAATTTTCTTTTTCATTAATGGTTTTTTTAACGGCTTCTTCTTCTCCGGTCAAAATAGCTTCATTTATCAATAAACCCGTCCCTTCAATTAAATTTCCGTCAGCCGGAATTCTATCTCCGGAACCCAAAATAACAAAATCCCCCACTACCAGTTCTTTAACTTCTACTTCCTTTCTTTTTCCGTCCCTGATAACTATTACTTTTGGCTTTAGAATTTTTTTTAATGCAGCTAATGTTTTTTTAGCGTTGTATTCCTGAAAAAACCCCATTACAACGTTAAGAACGAAAACGGCGCCGATTAAAGCCGTATTAAAATATTCTTTTAAAAACAAAGAAACAACCCCGACAACGACCAAAATATATATCAGGGGGCTTTTAAATTGAGAAAATAAAACGGAAAGCCAAGTGACTTCCCTTTTAAATGGAATTATATTCTCTCCGAATTTTTTTCTTAATTCTAAAACTTCTTTTTCGTTTAATCCCCGATGTAACATAAATGTTTATTTTATTTTACCCCGCCAGAAATTTTTATTCCAGACTTTAATATAAATAAATCAAAAAGAGATCATTAATGACCTCTTTTTGATTATGCGGCCCCAAGGGGAGTCGAACCCCTGTTACATGGATGAGAACCATGCGTCCTAAGCCACTAGACGATAGGGCCAAGAGCGGGAGATGGAGATGATGATCAATTATTTTGGCTCTTTTTTTGGATAAACTGTTGGATGATTGTTTCGGCTTTATCTCCCTTCTTGATTCTTTCCACGATTAGTTGGTTAATACTTCGGATTTGTTCGTCGATTTGTTCGTCGTTTAACCCGTTTAAACCAAGGAATTTGCCCCGTATAGCTAAATTATCGATTTTATTTTGAAGGTGTTTGATTTTACCTTCAAGGCGGGTTTTTTCAGCGTCATCCTTGGTGTTTTGTTTGAGTTCAAATAGTTCACGGAAACGACAAATTTTGTAAACGTTTTCTTTAAGCCATTTTCGACTCTTCGTGGTTTGAAAAAAACTTTTCTCTCGTACCTCTTGCAAGGACATTACCATATCGCCCTCCTTTTTAGATCATCATCTCCTCTCAAGCATTATGAGCCATTATTGAATCTATCATAAAATTAAAATTTTGTAAAATTTCTATAAAAAAGCCGCCTCAACCGAGACGGCACTTTAAACCGTTAGGAAAGTAATATTAACATTAAACCATATTAGACTTACTATCTATTTATGATAGATTTTGGGGTACTACAAAAAGGACAAACTACAACTACCGAATAACCATTATTTTTTTTCCCCAATTTGATAGTAAATCTTCCATGACAATCTTTACTCTTGCAAGTTACTCTCTTTATTCCTGATTTTGGTAAACCATTAACAGACATTATCTTTACTTCGCCTCCCTCTTTTAAAAATTAATGAACTCACTAAAGAACTAATTGTCCTTAGATAAAAAGAACTGATCCTTTTATTACGCTAAAAGAGCGCTATAGCCTTGTGGGATATATCGAGCGAAGCTCGCTATAGCCTTGTGGGATATATCGAGCGAAGCTCGCTATAGCCTTGTGGGATATATCGAGCGAAGCTCGCTATAACACAAATTCAATCTTAACAGATTCAGGGGTCTCTGTCAAGATATGTATATTCTCTTTTTGGGCTTGTTTAGAAATTTGCCGATAATTTAGATTATTGTTCGCCATTATTTGATTGTTCAACTTCGTAATCGGGAGGTATCTGCCATAAATTTATGATATATTCCGCTAATTCTTTGAAAATTGGCACTGCTGATTGAGAAGCGTCTGCCGTTTTCGGATTATTAAATACGACTAAAATTAAAAACTTAGAATTAAAAGCGGGAGTGAAACCGATAAAAGATTGTATGGTCTGATTAGAATAACCTGATTTACTTATTCCTAAAGCTGACCAAGGAACCTGAGCGGTCCCGGTTTTACCGGCAATATAATAGCCTGGAATTTTAGTTTTTATAGCCGAACCGTCTTCTACCACGCTCACCATCATTGCTGTCAGTTGGGAAGCGGTTTTTTGAGAGATAATTGATTGATTTTGAATTTCAGTTTGGGTCTCACTTTCTTTGCCATTTTTGACTATTTTTTCAACAATATAGGGCTTAATCAATTTGCCATTATTGGCAATAACTGAAAAAGCTCTGGCTAATTGAACCGGAGTTACTTCGATTCCTTGACCGAAAGAAGCCGTGGCAAAATTAACTTCGTAACCCTTTTTAAATTCGTCATTAGTTGAGAAAACCTCTCCTTGAAGATCAATTCCTGTAGGCGTGAAAAATCCAAATTTTTCAATATATTCCAAAAAGAGCTTATTGCCTACCGCTTTTTCGGCGAACATCGCCCCAGTATTAATTGAATATTGTAAAACTTCAGTCATTGTCCTTTGACCCCAGCTTTTGTTGTGATAATTGGAAATGGTATGACCGCCTATTTTAACAAAACCCTCATCTTTATAAGTTGTTTGAGGAGTAACTTTTCCTTCGTTTAAGGCAGCGGCCATGGTAATCGGTTTGAAAATTGAGCCTGGCTCAAAACTTCTTTGAACGATCTGGTTTTGAAAAACTGCCAAATTTTCTTCTTTTGAGTATTCATTGGGATTAAAATTGGGAAAATTAGCCAAGGCAATAATTTTCCCTGAATTTGGTTCTAAAACTAAAATTGTCCCCTCTTTGATATCAAACTCTTCTTTGGATTTTTCCAATAATTTTTCAGCCTTAAATTGGATATTATAATCAATGGTTAAAATTAAATCAGAGCCTCTTTCGGCTTGATTTTGTGTTAATCCTGCCAAATAACCGAGGGGACCCCGCTCTTTTTCCTGGAACTGATTTTCCCCCTTTAAAATATCTTGATAATAACCCTCCAAACCATACTGACCGTTTCCATCTCCGCCCACAAAACCAATCAACTGAGCGGTAGAAGATTCCAAAGGATAATATCTTCCTTTTTCTTCCTCTATATAAATTCCGGCTAAATTCGTATTTTTTAAAGCAGTGGTTTCATTCTCATTTAATTTCTTTTTTAATACTTCAAAAAAACTGTCTTCTTTTTTTAATTTTTCTAAAACAAATTCTTCGTTGAGAGATAATATTTGACTTAAGGTTTTAGCGGTATCTTCTTTATTTTTAATTTCATTTGGAGCGGCATAACAAAATTCCCAAGATTTATTCATGGCAATTGTTTTTAATCTATCTTTATCATTTAGAAAAATTTCTCCTCTTTCTCCTGAAACTTCTTGGAATATCTTTTGTTGCCCCTTAGCCAATGCCTGGTAGAAATCTTGGCGGATGATTTGAATATAAACTAAGCGACTAATAATAGCCGCTCCTAATAAAATAATTAATACGAGGATAAAATTTATTCTCCAATTGCTTGCACTATTCATTATTTTCACTGACTTTAGCTATGGCAGTGTCTAAAACTCGGATATAATAAATATTATTTATTTTTTCAAAGCTTAACTCTTGAATTTTATTT
>JBGOYX010000030.1:0-5802 GCA_041479865.1 Minisyncoccia bacterium | reverse complement strand
TGGGTGGATAAATTTCCTTTTAATTTTAATTGAGAATAATGATCAATATTCAAGCCAGTCAAGTCAACTGGTGAATTTTCAAAGCCGGCAGAGTTCCCAGGTAAATCGTCTTCTGGAATTAAAACCCAATTTTCTCCGTCAAAATATAAAAATTGATAAAGAATTTGGGTATCAGTGGACGTACTATCATTAAAATAAAATTCTTTCCATTTAATGAGACTTTCCGGAGCAATAACGGTTGAAATTAAATAACCGGAAAGTGAATATACCTCCTCTGTCTCCGTTAAATTTACATTGCCATCAGAAACAATAATATTTGAAGATTCGGAAATTTTTGTTTCATCTGAAAAAGAGTCAGAAAAATAACCTTCTCCTCCCGGAGAAAGTGTGTCTATCGAAAAATTGCTCAATTTATCGATGGAAAAACTAATCGGCGTACTTTTTCCTTCGAGAATTGCTGGATGAGGGTTGTCTGGAGTAGTAATTTCGTCGGTTCCATAAGTTCTTTCAGCACTGTAACCGTCTTTAGAAACGACTACTTTATAAGTAGAGGCAGATAAGGAAAAATAATACCGGCCTTCGGATGGAGTGGCTGTTTTTAAAGTTTCGTCGGTTGCCGGATCTTTTATTTCAATTAATGGGGAGGAAACCATCACTCCATAAGCATCAAAAACAGAAACTGAAAGAATCCCGCCGCCAGTCGAACATTCCTCGATAAGGTTTTTGGGGGCTATATCGGTAACTAAAATTACCTGACCGCCAAATCTCCCTGGCCAAGAAACTTTAACTTG
The DNA here is from genome assembly GCA_041479865.1 of Minisyncoccia bacterium. Taxonomy (GTDB): domain Bacteria; phylum Patescibacteriota; class Minisyncoccia; order Minisyncoccales; family JBGOYX01; genus JBGOYX01. The sequence goes on along the minus strand of JBGOYX010000030.1, from coordinate 5,011 downwards.
CACCTTTTTATAATCGTTAGGACATTCATCTTGGGGTGACACCTCTCCGTCAGCTAAATCAACCATATAATCAACGCGTGTTTCAATCGTATATTGAATGTTATCTTGAATAGCAGTGGTGGTCGCTTCTAAAACACCTTCTGGAAAATCGCCCTGAACCCCAATTGATTCATAGGTCAGATTTCTAATTTTTTCTATTTGACCGCTGGCGAGGACGGTAGCTATAATTTTAGCCTTAGATAGGCCGATAACTTTTAAACTTAATTGGTATGCCCCGAAAATTCCCAAAAAAACAATAAGCATCAATGCGGTGCCTACTAATACCTCAGTTAGGGTAAACCCTTTTGAAGCTTTCATTTGATTGCTCCTAACATTGAATACATTGGTTGAATCATTGAAATTGCAAAAAATCCTACCGCCCCTCCAACTAAGAGCATCATTACCGGCTCAATTACTGCTGATAAATTTTTGGTGGTATTGGTAACTTCATCCTCAAAAAAGTCAGATAACTTTCCTAAAATCTCCGCCGTTTCTCCTGTCTCTTCCCCCACTTCGAGCATTTGAATAACGAGTGGGGGATAAAGATTTTGATAAAGGGACAAAGCCTCAGATAATTTTTGACCCTTTCTTACCTTATCAATTGAATCAGTTATGGCTTGATGAAAATAAAAATTGCCCAAAGTTCCGGAAATGATTTCTAAGGAACGTAAAAGGGGAACGCCAGAAGCAATAAGAGAACTTAAGGTTCTGCTTGTAGAAGCTGAATTGGTTTTTTTAACAAGAGCTGAAACGGCCGGGAGTTTGAGAACTAAACCATCTAAGATTTTTTTCCCGTTTTTTGTTTTCAAGCTTAATCTTAAGAAAAAAACTAATATCCCGATTATTAGAACAACTAAAAACCATTTTTGAGCTAAAAAAGTGCCCAACCCTATTACAAAACGAGTAGTAGGCGGAAGCTCTGTGCCCAATTCTTCAAAAGTTGCGGCTAATTTCGGCACAACCATAATCAACATTAAAATTCCAATCCCAATCATGGCACAAATTATGACGGCGGGATAAATTAAAGCTCCCTTTATTTTTGATTTTAACTCATAATCTTTTTCCATCTGCCTGGTCAAGACTTTCAAAACCTCCTCTAAAGTTCCCGATTCTTCTCCAACCTTTATCATGCTTTGAAAAAGTTCTGAAAAAGCATCGGGATATTTAATCAGAGCATCGGAAAGACTTTTCCCTTTATTTATTTCTTCGACAACTTCTAACAATATCTGTTGAAATCTTTTATTTTTTGTTTGAAGAGAAAGGGTCCTAATAGCTCTAGGTAAAGAAATTCCGGCTGAAACCATTACCTGAAGATTTCTGGTAAACATCATTTTGTCAGTTAAACTAACCGACTGTTTCAGGAAGGGAAGAGAGATTTCTAATTTTCTTTTTTTAGTTTCCAAATTGACGGAAATCAAAACATATCCTTCTTGACGCAAAAAACGAGCCAATTCTTTCTCATTTTTAGCCTCTAAAGTTCCTGATTTTATTTCTCCTTTGAAAGATTTGGCAAAATAATTATAATTTGGCATAAAAATATAAAAAGGGGAAATTTTCTCCTTGATTACTCCATTACTACTCTTAAAACTTCTTCAACGCTTGTTATTCCTTGGGCCGCTTTTATAAAACCGTCTTCAATCATTATGCACATTCCTTCTATTTGAGCTTGCTTTTGAATTTGATCTGAAGTTGCTCTTTTGACGATTAATTCTTTTATTGTCTCGGTGACCGGTAAAACTTCATAAATTCCGATTCGGCCCTTATATCCTTCTGCAGATTCTTTGGTTGATTTTGGCCTATAAAAAGGAACATCTTTCCAGGTTTCTTTTGTTTTAATAATATTTTCTTCTTTTAAAATTTTTAAAATTCTATCCAAATCACAATATTTGGCTATATTTTTTAATTCTGACTCTTTTAAGGTGTATTTTTCTTTTTCGTCGCAAAGCTTTCTCACCAATCTTTGGGCTAAAATTATATTTAAAGTTGAGGAAATCAAAAATGGTTCAGCTTTCATATCAATTAACCTGGGTATGGCGCCGGCAGCTGAATTAGTATGCAGGGTTGATAAAACAAGATGGCCGGTTAGGGCGGCATTAATGGCTAAACTGGCCGTTTCTTCATCTCTAATTTCTCCAACCATCAAAACATTGGGGTCCTGTCTGACTAAAGACCTTAACCCCGAAGCAAAGGTTAAACCTATTTTAGGATTAACTTGTGTCTGGTTGACCCTTGGCATTCTATATTCAATCGGGTCTTCAACGGTAGAAATATTGACGCCGGGAGTATTCAAAATTTCCATCATAGAATAGAGAGTGGTGGTTTTTCCGGAGCCGGTAGGGCCTGTCACCAAAATCATTCCAACCGGCTTTCTTAAATTATCTTGAACATCTTCCAATGCTTTCCCTCTTAATCCCAACTGTTCTAAAGTAAAGGCTCTGGCTGTTTCTGGCAAAAGCCGCATCACAATTTTTTCTCCGTCAAAAATAGGCAAAATTGAAACCCTGATTGAATATTTATAATCTTCAGTTTCAATTTTAAAACGACCGTCTTGGGGCAACCGATGTTCATCCAATTTTAAACTGGAAAGGACTTTTATTCTGGCAACAACCCCTGAAGCGGCTATTTTCGGTAAAGTCATGGCATCTCTTAAAACTCCGTCAATGCGGTATCTGACCAAAACTTCTTTTTCCATGGGTTCTATATGAATATCTGAGGCTCTTTGTAAAATGGCGTGCTTTAATAAAGTATCAACAATTCTGACTATGGGCAACTCTTCAGCTATTTTTTGAAGCTCAATCTTTTCTTCTGCTGTTTCTTCTTTAATCGCTTTTATCCCTCCGACCTCTTTTTTTATAATGTCGCCGAATTCGGCTTCAAGAGTTTTTTGATATTGATTTAAAATGTTTTTAATGCTTGCCGGAGTGGTCAACCTCGGCAGAATCCTTAAATCACCTGTCTTTTTAATAAACTCAATCGTCCGCAAGTCCTCGGGATCTAACATTGCCACTTCAAGGTCTTGTCCTTTTTTCCTAAAAGCAACTATATTATGAGAGCGAGCGATTGGTTCTGGAACTGTTTTTAAAACTTCAGGGGGTATAACTTCTTTTTCTAAATTGACAAAAGGAATCCCTAAAATGTAAGCTTCCAATTTAATTAATTCTTCTTGAGTAATTTTTCCTTCGGAAACCAAAACATCGCCGACTTTTTGATTGGAATTTTTGGCTTTTTTAAAAGCTTTATCAAACTCCTCTTCCTTAATTAAGCCCGCATCCAACAAAAAAGCTTTTAGTTGTTGAGTTTCAACCCTCATATTTTTCTATTTGCTTAATGTTTTCTTAATTTTCTCAACTATTTCTTCTAAATTATATTGGGCTTTAACCAAATAAGTAGTCGCCCCCAATTCAATCGCCCTGTCCACGTCTGCCATCCTCTCAAGGTTAGTTAAAACAATAACTGGAATTCCTTTAATTTCCGGGTCTTCTTTTATTTTTTCTAGAGCATCAAAGCCATTCATTTTCGGTAAAATTAGATCTAGCAGAATTAAGTCTGGTTTCTTTTCTTTTGCCAGCCTTAAACCGGTCTCTCCGTCAAGAGCCGATATCATTTCATATCCTTCTTGTCTTAAAATTTCTCCAAAAGTTTTTTGTAAGGAAGATTCGTCTTCAACAAATAAAATTTTCTTTGGCATATTTTAATTTAATTATTTACTTGGTAAGGTAAGTCATCCGATCGCTATTTTTTAGAAACTGGAAGGGTAAACCAGAAAGTCGACCCAACTCCTTCTTGGCTTTTAAAACCGATTTCTCCGCCAAGTTTTTCAATAATTGATTTAGCTATATAAAGACTGAGGCCCGACCCTTGGGTTTGGTATCTTAAAATATTTTCTGACCTAAAAAATTTTTGGAAAATATATTTTTGTTCCTCCTTAGGAATTCCCACTCCGTTGTCTTTAATCTTAAAATATAAAAATTTTTCTTTTTTCTCAAGAGATATTATAACTTTTCCTTTATCTTTTATATAACGAATGGCATTATCTAAAAGGTTCTCCATCGCTTGTCTAATTTGAGAGGGGTCGGTAAAAACCTTGGGTAAATCTGCAACTTTTTTGAATTCTATTTCCACGTTTGAAGCTTTGGCAAAGGAATTAAATTTTAAAATCAATTCTTCGATTATGCTTTCTAAAGAAATTTCCTCTTTCTTAATGGAGAAACCAATTCTTTCAATCCTCGAAACCATCAATAAATCTGATACTAATTCTTTCATCCTGTTGCTGTTTTCTTTCATTATCTTGAAATATTCTATTTGTTTTTCTTCGATTTTCCCCAATTTCCCTGACATTAATAATTCCACCGCCCAACTTAAACTGGTAAGCGGGGATCTTAACTGATGGGAAACTATGTTAATGAATTCGGTTTTCATTCTATTGGCTTCGGCTAATCTTTCAAAAGAATTGATGATGGTAAAGGTGATAATAAATAAAACTACTGCAATTAAAAGGACTATTAAGGCCACAATTATGGGGTCTTCAAAGTAGCGATTGCCAATGCCCCAAACAATTAAAGAAGAACCAATAATGATTAATCCCATCACTAAAAAAAGAAATTGAGGGCACTGCCAAGGAGACAAACCATATTTTTTACAATCAGCTAAAATATTAAGTTGAGCAAAAATATTTTTAAAATTCATCCCATTAGAAATTTCAGAAAAATTAAGCTATATTAAGCTAATTTTGTCATCCCGTTAGAATATTTTAATTTCTAACGGGATTCATTAATTTAATATATTATATCACCCCGTTAGAAGTTTTAAAAGTTAAAGTCCACGGTAATCAATTCTTAAAATAATTTATAATAAGGAACTTCTAACGGGGTATCAACAAATTGACTAAAAGAAAACAAAATGATATATCCGAATTAGTTTCGGGGCATGGTGTAACGGTAGCACGAGTCCTTTGGGAGGATTTAGTTCCAGT
>JBGOYX010000029.1:0-5889 GCA_041479865.1 Minisyncoccia bacterium | reverse complement strand
TAACATATTTATTACTATGATTCCCGCTAGCGGGACCCTGTAAATTTTCACTTCGTTCAAATTTATGGCGAAAACTAAAGCCGCTGGGGCTACAAAATTAGGAAGGGATTCTTTACCAAAATATCTTGGGGTAAAACTTTTTGAAGGCCAAAAGGCGAAGATTGGTCAGATTTTGATTCGTCAAAGGGGAACTAAATTCCTTCCTGGAAAAAATGTCAAACGAGGCGGCGATGATACCCTATATACTTTAAAAGAAGGCACTGTTCATTTTCTCACAAAAAGAAAAAAGAATTTTGACGGTTCTCAACGGCTTGTAAAAATCGTTGAGATAGAACCTTTAAAAAATAAATAACTAAGTCGGAGGTGAAATGCTGATAGATATTTTGAAAATAATCGGTGTAATAGCGATGGCACTATGTTTGGCTATAGCAATAATGATTACGTTTATGTCTTTATTTGGGCTAATACCGAATAGTTATAAAAGTAAGGAGGAAAAATAATGGAATATTCTATATTCATAGCAGCGGGAATAGTTTGTTTTATAATTGCTATGAAATCAGAAATAGCATCTGTTTTTAAAGGAATTTACTCTCGTATTGTCCCAAAAAAGGGAGGTAAAAAATGACGAAGTGATTGAGGTTCAATCTCAATCACTTTTTTTTATTTCTTTATACAAGCTCTAATAAACTCTCTAAACAAAGGATGTGGTTTTAAAGGCCTTGATTTGAACTCGGGGTGGAATTGAGTGCCAACAAAAAATGGATGATTTTTCAGTTCAATTATCTCAACTAAATTTTTTTCCGGATTGATACCAGCCATTACCATTCCCTTTTTTTCTAAAACTTCTCTAAAATCATTATTTAGCTCATAACGGTGGCGGTGGCGTTCAGAAGTATGTGATGTTTTATAAGCGCGGAAGCTTAAGGTTTTTGGCTTAATTTCACACAAATAAGCGCCCAATCTCATCGTGCCCCCGTATTTCTTTTCTTTTAAAAGAGCTTTTTGTTCTGACATAACGTCAATTACGGGCGCTTTGCAATTCGGTGAAAATTCAGTAGAGTTTGCTTTTTTCAAACCGCAGACATTTCGAGCGAATTCAATAACAGATAGCTGCATCCCCAAACACAATCCCAAATATGGGATTTTATTTTTTCTGCAATATTTAATGGCTTTTATTTTCCCTTCAATCCCCCGCCCCCCAAAACCGCCGGGAACTATAATTCCATCATATTTTTTTAATTCTTTTAATTTGGAAGGAAATTTTTCAAATTTTTCAGCTCCAATCCAATAAACTTCCGGCTTTCTTTTAAAAAACCAAGAGGCGTGTTTTATCGCCTCTATTACTGAGATATAAGAATCCATCAGAGTGAAATCTCCCGTTTCAAAATATTTTCCAACCATCCCAATTTTAACCGGTTTTTTGGCTCCCTTAATTATTTTAACTAAACTTTTCCAATCTTTTAAATTTTGTTTTTTTGCTTTCAATCCTAATTTTTTTAAAATTATTTTTCCCAAGTTGTCTCTTTCCAAATTAATCGGAATTTCATAAATTGATTGGATATCGGGCGCCGAAATTACGTCTTCGGGAAGAACGTTGCAAAAAGTTGAAATTTTTCTTTTCCTCGGAACATCCAAAGGAACTCGAGCACGAGCCAAAATAACATCTGGCTGAATTCCGGCTTCATTTAAAAGCCGGACGGCCGTCTGAGTAGGTTTTGTTTTCATTTCTCCAATCATTTCCGGAATTGGCAGATAACTGATTAAAATAAAAAGAATGTCGTTCGGTCTTTGTAATCTCATCATTCGGGCCGCTTCCAAAAACAAAAGATTTTGATATTCTCCAACTGTTCCGCCAATTTCGATTATGACGAAATCCGATTTCGTCATTTTAGCCACTTTTAACATCCTTGAAATTACCTCGTTCGGAATATCAGGCACAACCTCAACGCATCTGCCGCCATATTCTAAATTTCTTTCTCGCGAAATCACCGCCTGATAAACCCTGCCTGTGGTCATATAATTTTCAGTGGCTAAATTTTCGTCCAGAAATCTTTCATAATTTCCCATATCCTGGTCGCATTCCGTTCCGTCATCTGTTACAAAAACTTCCCCGTGTTCCACGGGGTTCATTGTTCCAGCATCAACGTTTATATAAGGATCTATTTTTATGGCTGTGACTTTAAAACCTTTGGACTTCAAAATCTTTCCGATGGAAGCCGTCGCCACTCCCTTACCAATACCGGACATCACGCCACCAGCAACAAAAATATATTTTGCCATAGTAATAATTCTTAAATCCCCGCTTATTTGTTGCGGGGATTTTAGTTATTTTTCTTCGGTCACTATTACTTTTATTTCGGCTTCTAAATTATGTTCAAATTTAATTTTTATTGGAAATTCGCCCAATTCTTTAATTGGCTCTAGCAAATCAATTTGGCTCTTTTTAACTTCAAAACCCGATTCTTTTAATTTTTCAATAATTTTTTGGCTGGTAATTGATTCAAAAAGCTGGCCCTCCTCTCCTATTTTTACGGGTATTATAATTTCTTGGCCATCAATGGTTGAAGCCACATCTTGGGTTTTCTTTAGGGCTTCTTCGGCTTTTTTTGCCCCAATCTCTTTCTGGGTTTCCAGCCATTTTAACGCCTCTCTGGTTGCGGGTTTCGCAAGATTTTTAGGAAACAAGAAATTCATGGCGTAGCCATTTTTTACTTCTTTTACTTCAAATTTTTTGCCTAAATTTTCAACATCTTGGAGAAGAATAACTCGCATACTCACATAATAATTATTAAATTAATATACTACATATTTTTTATTATTTCAATTGCCTTTTCCAGTTGAGGATCGCGGTTTTGATTGTAATCTTCTTCGGTCATTTCTACTTTGAGGTCCGGCTCTAATCCTTTGTCGGCTATGGTTTCGCCTTTTGGAGTCAGCCATTTGGCAATGGTAATTTTTAAATAAGAATCATCGCTCAATTTGTCCAGTTCCTGGACTGAACCCTTGCCGAAAGATTTTTCTCCAATTAATAATATACCACGGTTATCACGTAAAGCGCCAGCCAGAATCTCGGAAGCTGAAGCGGAACCATTATTGATTAAAATAACTACTGGAAGTCCTGAAAAATTAGCAGGACCTTCAGCTTTATATTCATTTTTCTCTTTTCCTTGACCAAAATCTTCAACAACCACGGTTTGCCCTTTTTCTAAAAACCAACCGGCGACATCCTGGGCAACCTCTAAATATCCTCCCGGATTATCTCTTAAATCTAAAATTATTTTTTTAGCCCCCGAATTTAAAATTTCAATTGCTGTTGTTCGAAAATCAAAACTGGCTTTTTCTGAAAATTGATAAAGTTTTATATAAGCGATATCTGAATCTTTCATTTCCCATTTCAAAGAAGGAATAAAAATCACGTCTCTGACAATTTTAATTTCTTTTGGAGTATCCCATTCTTGGCGAGAAATTGTCAATGTTACTTCCGTTCCTTTGGGTCCCCTAATCAAATCCACTGCCTCATCAACTGTTAAATCCATAGCCAAAGTATCGTTAATTTTTAAAATTTTATCACCCGACCTCAAACCTGCTTTTTGAGCCGGGGTTCCTTCCAAAGGAGCAACAATTAAAAGCTGTCCCTTTCTAATATCAAGTTCGGCCCCGATACCTTCGAAACTTCCCTTAACATCTTCTTCAAATTTTTTTGCATCTTCCGGATCTAAAAAAACGGTATAGGGATCTCCCAAACTGTTTACCATTCCTGAAACTGCTCCATAAATTATTTTCTGGATATCAAATTTGCTCTTATCCACAAATTTTTCTTGGAGCTTGTGGTATGATTCCCAAAAAAGAGAAAAATTAATTTCCTGTGGTTGGCAAAATTCACAAACTACCCGATACTTACCAAAAAAGAAACCTCCGGTAAACCCTATACCGATTAAAACTATTATTAAGAAAACAGAGGTTATTTTTTTATTTATTGTCATAGCGAATGGAATTCGATATATCAGTTTTTCAACTGCTATAACTTAATAATATTCTATCACAAATTATTTTAATTAAAAAGCACTAGAGAAAATGTTAAAAAAGCTTAACATTTTTGGATCTTACCATATTTTTATTAAATTTAAAACAAAAACTAAGCCGGCTTTAAACTTTGGCTCAGTTATTTTGTGCCCCCGCCGCGACTTGAACGCGGAACCATCACCTTAAAAGGGTGCTGCTCTACCAAGTTGAGCTACGGGGGCTCGTCTTATATTCCTTCTTCTTTTAATTTTTCCAATAATTCTTTTTGTCTTTTACTTAATCGTTTCGGCGTCTTAACTATCAATTCAACGTACAAATTACCTTTGCCATAACCTGAAAAATGAGGAATTCCTTTTTCAGAAATTCGCAAAACTTTTCCTGATTCAGTTCCGGTCGGAACTTTTAATAAAATCTTTCTACCATCCAATGTTGGTATTTCAACTTCATCACCCAAGGCAGCTTGAGAAAAAGAAATCGGAACTGAAGCATACAAATCATCTCCTTTTCTTTTGAAAACCGAATGGGATTTCAAAATAATTCTAATGTATAAATTCCCGGCTTTCCCTCCCTTTCTTCCCGCTTCTCCTTTTCCTTCAACTTTTATTACCTGATTCGTATCGGCTCCTGCTGGAATAAAAATTTTAATTTTTTCTTCACCTCTTAATCTTCCTTCTCCCCGGCAAACATTGCAGGGTTTTTCCGGCCGATATCCTTCACCGCCGCATTCGGGACAAATTATGTATCTGGTAAAAGAACCGAAAATTGTTTTTCTGATTTGCTGGACTTCGCCGCTTCCCCGGCAAGAAAAACATTCTTTAACTTTACTTCCTGGCTCAGCTCCCGTTCCCTGACAGCGAGAACAAGTAATGCGTTTGTATAAAGTTACTTCTTTTTCCTTTCCTTTTAAAGTGTCTTCCAAAGATATTTCTAAATTAATTTCAACGTCTCTCCCCCTTTTTAAGTCTCTTTTCTTTTTCGGAGCTGCTCCAAAACCAAACAAATCTTCCATCATATCGCTCAAATCACCGAATTCTCCGAAGTCAAATTCAAAATTGCTGTCAGGCCTTCCCCAAGCCCATTGAAAATCCCCGCCCGGCACTCCGCCTCCCTCGAAAGTCCTGCCGAATCTATCATATTGAGTCCTTTTTTCTTTGTCGGAAAGCGTCTGATAGGCTTCGTTTATTTCCTTGAACTTCTTCTCATCTCCCCCTCCTTTATCAGGATGATATTTGTGAGCCAATTTATAAAAAGCTTTCTTGATTTCTTCCTGAGAGGCGTCACGGGAGATTCCTAAAATTTGGTAATAATCTTTTGACATTTATGAATTGAAGCAGGACTAATAAGGAGAGCATTACGGAGCCAACCCCAAGATAAAAAATTATCTTTCAGTAAAAATTTATAAGGGTTGGCGAGTAATAGGCGCAGCTGTAAATAAATTTTGTTATATTATCAAGCTGACGCCGTGCTCTCTGAAGTAGACCTGCTGAAAATTACTTCTCTTTAAAATACGAAGTGTTTCAAGGTTCTGTAAGTTTTACTTACAGGTTCTTATATTCTCCCTCTTCTGGTTTTTGTCCTTCGTCTTGTTCCGGTTTTTCGCCGGCTGGCGGATTCTGGCCAGCGGCTTTATACATTTCAGCTCCGATTTTCTGAATTATCTGTGACAAATCGGCGGTTTTTTGTTTTATTTCATCTATATTATCAGTATCTTTAACTTTTTTCAATGCTTCCGCTTTTTCTTCAATTTCTTTTTTAACATCAGCCGGCACTTTGTCGCCCGATTCTCTCAATGTTTTTTCCGTCATATAAACCAGATTGTCGGCAATGTTTCTGGCTTCAATTAAATCTCTTTTCTTTTTGTCTTCT
>JBGOYX010000028.1:0-6061 GCA_041479865.1 Minisyncoccia bacterium | reverse complement strand
AAGGCACTAATTCCAAAGCCATAGCTTCGGTCATCGCCACAATTCCTCCTTTTGAAGCACAATAATGAACGAGACCCGGAAAACCAACGCCCACCTGACCCATGGCTATTGAAGCAATGTTAACAATAACTCCTGATTTTTGTTTTACCATTTCTTTTGCGCAGGTTTGGGCACAGAGAAAATAACCTTTTAAATTAATATCTAAAACCTTATCCCAATCTTCCTCGGTTAATTCTAAAAATGGCTTGAATGGACAAATACCGGCATTATTTACTAAAATATCTATTTTACCAAATCTATCAATGGTCTTTTTCACCATTTCTTCAACTTCTGTTTTTTTTGAAACATCACATTTTATGGCCATTGCCTCTCCCCCATCTTTTTCAATCTCTTTTACTACTTTTTCGCAATCTTCTTTTGAAATATCTGCAACTACAACTTTGGCTCCAGCTTTTGCCAAAATTAAAGCATGGGAACGACCCATGCCCTGCCTGGCTCCGGTAATTATTGTAATTTTATTTTTTAAAGAAAACATATTAAGAACAATTTAGTAATTTTTCCGACCTTTTTATTTTGAGCGAAGCGAGAATCAAGGTTCTGCGAAGCAGGTTCTTATTTTGAGCGAAGCGAGAATCAAGGTTCTGCGAAGCAGGTTCTTATTTAATCACCTCGGGGATCATTTCAATCAAATCGGTTGCCATTAATGATTCTCCAAATTTCCTGGCGGCTGATTCTCCAGCCAATCCATTAACAAAAGCTGCTCCCTGAGCCGCCTCAAAAGCCGATAATCCTCTTGAAAGCAATGCTCCCGCAATCCCAGCTAAAGTGTCGCCAGTGCCGCCTTTGGTCATGAAAGGAGAACCAGTTTTACTTAAAGCTACTTCTTTGCCATCAGAAATTATGTCTATTGCCCCTTTTAATAAAATGGTTGTTTGAAGCCGTTTTGCTTCGGCCTGAACAACTTTTATTTTTTCCTCTTCTGATAATTTAGAAACTTCTTTTCCGGTTAAAATATAAAATTCGTAAGTATGGGGAGTAATTAAAAAATTCTTTCCCGAGACAACTTCTGGTTTTTTCCCTACAGCGTGGATAGCGTCAGCGTCAATTACTGTGGGAACCGCAGTTTTAGATAAATATTCTAAAATTGCTTCTTGTGTTTCTTTTGAACGGCCCATTCCTCCACCGATAACTACTGCAGTTTTTCCATTAGAAACAATTTTGGCCGCCTCTGTCATCGAAAATAAAGTAGCTAAATGCTTAACTGTCAGCCAGTCGCCTTCCAATGGATAAGTAGCTAAATTGGGCGAAAAACTAGCTATAATATCTGCTGCTCTTTTGGGGGCAATAATTCTCACCATATCTACTCCTGATTTAAAAGCAGCTAAAGCTGAAAGAGCCGGCGAGCCTGAATAAGATTCCGAACCGCCGATAATTAATAAAAGGCCGAAATCATATTTTTTAACGTCAGACGGCCTTTTTTTGTAAATTTTTTTTAAAATGTCTTTATTTACTTCAATCATAGTTTTTCTTCCTTTAAAAATTTTTTTAATTTATCCCCAAATTGAGGATGGTTTAAAGAAAGATATAGATGAGATTCTAACCAGCCGAGTTTATTACCGCATTCCAACCATCTCCCTTCAAATTCATATCCATAAACTATTCTACCATCTTTTACCATTTTGTCTAAAACTTCACCGAGAATTATCTCACCCCGTTTTCCTATTTTTGCTTTTTTTAAATAATAAAAAACTTCTGGAGTTAAAACATATTTTCCAACAAGCGCCAAGTCTGACGGCGCTTCTTCAATCAAAGGTTTTTCCACGATTTTTTTAATTTTATAAAGACGATTAGCTATCTTTTCTACTCCAATTATCCCATAAAAAGGCAGTTTTTCTTTTGGAAGCCGATAAGGAGCTAAAACCGGCTTTTGACAGGTTTTAAAAACCTTCAATAGCTGTAAAAGACAGGGTATCTTTGAATCAACAACGTCATCTGCCCATAAAGCAGCAACTGGTTCTTCTCCGATAATTTTTTGTGCCTGTAAAATAGCGTGTCCATCTCCCAGGGGTTTTCTTTGAAAAACAAAAGAAAAGGAACGATTCTTGCAAGTTTCTTCTAAATTTTTAATTTCTTCCAAAAGATGGTTTCTTTTTCTTTCTTTTAAAATTTTTTCTATTTTTGGAGATTTTTTAAAGTAATTTAAAATAATTTTCTTTTCAGGAGTAATAACGAAAATAATTTCTGAAATCCCTGACGCCTTCGCCTCTTCAATAATATATTGGATAACAGGCTTATCAACTAAAGGCCAAAGCTCTTTGGGGACTACTTTTGACAAAGGCAAAAATCTGGTTCCCAAACCAGCAACGGGGATTATAGCTTTTTTAACTTCTGACATTTTTTATTATTTAAGATCCTAAAAAAGTTTTCTCTTTCTCAAAAAAGCTGGGGGTTCCCAAAACTTTTCTTTCTCGATTATTTCTTTTTCGGCTTCTTTATCTGCTTCTTGCACTTGGAGGGCGTTTCGTCTAACTTTTATCTCAATTTTCTCTTCAGGGGTTGGTAAAGAAGTATTATTGATTTCTTTTTCTGCCGGCTGAACAAACTTTTCTTTTCTAATTTTTTTAATTTTAGTTGAAGGTTTTTTTATTTTTGTTTTTTTTCTTTTCTTTCTTGAAGCTTTAATTTTTTTCTTTATTTTTAATAATTTAGATTTTCTCTTTTTTCTTTTGCGTTTTGTTTTTTTGGGGACAGCTTTTACTTTTATTTTTGTTTTCTTGGGTTCTGATGGAAAAATTTTTGCTTGACAACCATTAGCTAATAAATTGACTTTTATTTTATCTGTACCTTTTTTGTTTTGGCTGATGCCAAAAATAATTTTTGCTTCTTTATTTACTGTACCAAAAATGCTTTTCGAAATCTGAGAAACTTCAGCCAAACTTAGGTCTTTTCCGCCTGTAATATTAAACAAAATCCCTTTTGCTCCTCGGATAGTGTAAGGATATAAAGGGCTGAAGCTCATTTTTTTTATTACCTCCTCAACCCCTTCTGCTTTCTCAAGTTCAACTGTGTTTAAATAAGTTAATCTTCCTCGCCCGCTGAAAATTGTCTTGAAATCAGCAAAATCAATATTAATTAAACCTGGTTGATAAATAGTTTCAATTAAGCCTTCAAGATTATCGGCTAAATTCTTGTTTATAGCCGACAATGCTTTAGTTAAAGGATTTTCTTTCTCAATTATTTTAAAAATAAGCTCATTGGGGATAATTGACACTCCATTTAAATGAGGTCTCAATTTTTCAAATGCCTCTTGGGCAATCTCTATTTTCTTTTCTCCTTCAAATTTAAAGGGCAGAGTAAAAATGCCGTAAGTAATATTCCCCAAACTTTTGGAAATTTTAGCAAAAATAGGAGCAGCTCCAGAACCTGCCCCGCCTCCTAAGGTGGCAATTAAAATCACCAAATCTTGTCCTTTTAATAAATTTTTGATTTTATCTTTTACTTCAAGGGCTGACTGTTCTCCTAATTCCGGATTCATTCCCGTTCCCAAGCCGCGGGTGAAACTTTCGCCAAATTGGAATTTCAAAGCTTTACGACTGACCTCTCTTAGCGCCTGGCGGTCGGTATTGGCGACAATAAAAGTTGCCTTTTTCACTCTTGAAATTAATTCCGAAACAATATTACCTCCTCCGCCGCCAATACCAACCACTCTAATTTTGGTTTTTTTCACTTTTCCAATTTCAGGTAGAGGTTTTTTGATTGCTTGCCCCGTAGGAAGCCGAAGGCTTTCCTTCGGGGGGTTTTTTGACTTTTTCCTTGCCATTAAATTAAGTATAAACCTTAAAATTTGAGTGTCAATAATGCTTTATTCTGCCAAAAAAACCGCTTAGAGAGCGATTTTAAAAAATTTTATCTATTTATAGGTCAGCAAGAATTCGTGAAATCTGTCTCCCCTTGATGGACATTTGGTTTCTACGCATTTAATTTCTTTTTTCCCAATAACCAACTCGGCGAGTGAAGCAATATAGCCTTCATTACATCTACACCAGACAGGATGAAGGTCTATATCTTCAATTCTTAAAATGGCGTATTTCCCCTTTTCGTTATATTCTACAAAATTCATTTTCCCTATACTCCAATAAGTTCTCCATAAAGTTTTAGATTTTTTCATTATTTTTGGAATAGAATAAAAATATTTCATAAAAAGTTTAATAATTAAAGGGGTCTTTGGCTGGAAGGCGCAGACCTTCCTCATTTCCTCGTCATTGGAAGTAAAAGCTTTTTTAATAGCCAATAAAGATAAAGCTCTTGATCCTGCGGGATAAAATTCCATGTTTTTTATTTCAGAATACTTTATTGGGAAACCTATTTTTCCCAGTTCTTTTTCTACTTTTTCTAAACCCTCTTCTCCTTTCACCTTTAAAATATATTCTCCATCTTGTTTTACGGCAAAACCTCTGACTTCTCCTTTTATCGCCATTAATTTTTCGGCTAATTCTTTTGTAAGAATTTCTTCCATTTTTTAAAAAATTAAAATATTATTAAGCTTCTGAAGATATTAGAATTTATCTATTATAATAATTCTCTTGGTAATTTCCAAATATATATTCCAAGCAAGAAAGATAAGGCAAACATACCAATAAAAAGTGGAGAGTACCCTATTACCTGAATTAAAATACCGCCGACAATAGCGGCCACTCCAGTAGCAATAGCAGCAATTCCCTCCCATTGTCCCCACTGGACTATGGAATCTTTTTGATTCGTATGCGTACTGTATACGGCATCAAAAGCTGGTGTTCCGAGAGCCACTCCAACTCCCCAAAGGATTTGAGTAAAAATAAGCTGGGCAATACTTCCCATAAATGCGTAGCTTAAAAAAACTGCCCCGCGAATAAAATACCCTAAAGCCAATAATAGTTCCTGCTCTTTTATTTTTAGCTGCCAGTTGCTGAATAAAAGTGTTAAAACGCCGGCAACAATGGAAAAAATCGCCCAAGAAAAACCGGCGAAAGCGACATTCCCGCCTATTTTCAGAACAAATAACGCATAAAAAGGTGCAAACATACCTATGATAAAAACCATTGCAGTATTGACAAAGATTAAGATCCTAAGGCTTTTGTTGAATTTTTCCCTTGGCAGTATTAATCCGAAAATTTTTTTCAGGTTCATATATTTCATTTTACCAAAAAACCGCCCGATGCGTTAGTAGTCGGACGGTTTTTAGTATTTGACGCTCTTTTTTATTAATTAATGCTTAAAAGTTCAACCTCAAATATGAGGGTGGCGTTGGGAGGAATAGTTCCCGGGACACCCGCTGAACCATAAGCCAAATTTGGAGGAATGGTTAATTTTCTTTTTTCTCCAACTTTCATCCCCAAAACTCCTAAATCCCAGCCCTGTATCACTTGACCTGCTCCCAAAGTAAAAGAAAAAGGAGTCCCCCTGTCTAAGCTTGAATCAAATTTCGTGCCGTCTTGAAAAGTTCCCGTATAATGGACGGTAACTGTGTCTCCGTTTTTAGCGGCTGTTCCCGTCCCCTCTTTTAAAATTTCTATTGATAAATCATTCATATTATTTTCGTTGTTTATTGAATTATTTTCAGCTGTTGGCGTGGGCGTTGGCGACGGACTTAAATTATTTAAATCCACATTATTAGAACTTTTAAATAATCTAAAACCCGCAAAACCTAAAATTATTATGACTGAAATTAAAATTATTTTTTTCATATATTTTATTCTACCAAAAAACCGCCCCCGCCAAAAGGCGGATTGGCGATGAGGCGGAAATCGTGGTTTGTTATTAATTTATAAAAAATAAATGACCCCGCTTTATAAACCGAATCTAAAGATAAATCCAGGAGGCTTGAGAATAAAAATAAATCTTTAGAAATTCTATATTATTGATTAGGAATATTGATTGTTCTTAATTGGATAGATTGAGCAGTAATGCTGCCATCTTGGTTTGCTGTGCCATTCGCCATAACTGTTTTGCCGATTTCTAAATCATTTGAATTTCCGCTGACAGATTTTGAAATTTCAGTGGAATCGGAAAAGAAAATAATCTT
>JBGOYX010000027.1:0-6185 GCA_041479865.1 Minisyncoccia bacterium | reverse complement strand
CTGTTTGAACTTTTTGGTTGCCTAAAATTTTAATTTCTTTAATTTGAAAAAATGAATAAAAACAAACTAAATAGAAAATACCGCCAAAAATTATTAAAATTAAAATTGAGAGCCAAAAAAATCGATTACGAAAAATCGATTTTTTCTTTTTTACCCGATATGGCTTCCTAAATTTACGCATGATTGTTTTTACAGACCTCTTTTTGTTTTTCTTAATTTTTCAAAAAAATAAGTTGGCCAATATTTCCAAGACAGAGGAAAATCCTTGGTTTTGACAAATTCTATTTCATAACCGCCAAATCCTTTTTTAAATAAGCTTAAACCTGTCCAAGGATGATTTGGATTATTTTCAGGAGAAATACCCCAAAAATTGTATAATTTGCAGCCCTTTCTTTTCGCCTCTTTTATCATTTCCCACTGGGCAAGATAAGCAACCGGAATTTTTGGGTATTTTAAAGCAGTGGCGGCGTGATGGTAAACGGCTGTATTCTGCCAAAATATTATAAGGGCAGAATATAGCACTTCGCCGTTATATTTCCCGTGAAAAAACAAAGATTGTTCGTCGGGCTGAAACGACAGAAATTCGTTTTTCAGATATTTAAAGGAATATGGCACAAAATGATGGCGTTTAACGGTATCTTGGTAAATATTTTCAAAGGTTTCCAGATCTTCTACTTTCTGGCTTGAAGAAATTTCAATGTCTTGATTTTTCATTGCTTGCCGGATTAAATAACGGGTGGTTTTTCTCATTCCCGTTAAAAGTTCTTCTTCAGATGGACTGATGTTTAATTCCCACATTAATTCCGGACTTAAATAAAGGGGTGAATCTTTGAAATTTAGATTTTTAAAAATCGCTTCATTTTCTTCATTTTTCTTCCAAGGCGGGCTTATCCTGATAAAACTCGCTCCTTCATCTTTGGCAATATCTCTTAATTTATTTAATAAGACAGCTAAAACTTCTTTTTTTAACTCTTTAGTTTTATCCTTTAATACTGGTCCATGGGGCAAAGATAAAAATACTCCTCTTCTCGCAACAAGTTTGTTAATCAGCACTACGCCGATTAATTCGTTATTTCCATATATGCCAAAACGCCAAATCTTATTCCCCTGGAGCTTATTAAATTCCCCCCAATTCCAAGACTGTAAAAATGTCTTTTCCTCGCATCCTAAAAGAAAATTCTCCCATATTTCTTTGTTTTGAATATCTCTAACTTCCATATTGCTTCAAAAAGTCTACGATTATTTTGGTTTCTTTTTTGGAAATATTAATATGTGTCGGTAAATTTAAAATATTTTTGACTATCTTTTCGGCATTGGAACAGGAGCCAAAAATATATTCCATTTTTTCTTGATTTGTGTCAGGGGGAACAATCGGCATTTTTCTCCAATTGTCATCTAAAAAAATTCTTTTTCTTTTTGCCTCTTTTAATATTTTATCAGTATTATAATTTTTAATTAAAATAGAATATCTCATATATACTCTGTCAGGATATTTTTCTGGCAAAGTAAAATCAAGATTTCTTAAATTATCGTTATAAAATTCAGCGATTTCTTGGCGATGGTTATTAAATTTTTCCAATTTTTTAAATTGATTTGAAGCTAAAACAGCTAAAGCATTTGGAAGTCGTCTTGGGAAATAATCAGGTTTTTCTCCTATCTTTTCTTTCCAATGGACGGCTTTCGTCAAAATTTGAAGCAATTGAAATAAAACTAACAAATATTTTCCTAAAATTCGGTAAGTCGGTAAAATCAACCAGTTTAATAAAACCGGATGAAGCAGTTGTTGAAAAACCCAAAAATAAGAAGGATATCCGATTTTTTCTTGATACTCTCTAATTTTTTCAGCCAATTCATCATCATTTGTCACTGCCATTCCGCCATAAACTGAAGATATTACTTTGTCTCTGCCAAAACTAAAGAAAGCAACTTTGCCAAAGGTACCGATTTTTTTACCTCCGTAGATAGCCCCTAAAGAATGAGCGCAATCTTCGATTAAAATTAAGTTATTATCTCGGCAGATTTTTAAAATTTCATCCATATCTGCCGGCAAACCAAATGTATGTTGAATCATCACTGCTTTACTGCGAGGTATGATTTTTTTCTTTAAATCTTCAATGTCAATATTAAATGTTTTTTCATCGCAATCCACATAAACCGGCTTTAGTCCCGACCAAATTATAGGATTTGCCGCCGCATTACAAGTAAAAGCCTGCAAGAGAACTTTGTTATCTTTTTTAAAATCAAGTGAATCCAAAATCGCCATCAATGCCGACCTGCCGCTATTAAAAGATACTGCATGTGCAACGCCTAAATATTTTTTGAATTCTTCTTCCAGCACAGTTTGGGGAGACCCGTTCTCCCCTTTTGTTGTTTCTTTTTCCCAGCGCCACGGCTGAAATAGTAATTTAAAAGCTAACCAAATATCGTCTTTTTCCGTATTCGGCGACAAAGATATAGAAATGGGTTTAAGATGATTCATAATTTGCTTAATCAATCAATAATTTAATAACTTCTTTCGGTACTCGACTCTCTAATAAAACTATATCATCAAGATGGTAAAGTTCCTTTATTTTTTCAAAAATCTTTTTCGGACTTTCAATAAACAGAATATTTTCTTTATTCATTCCTTTTTCAATTGCGCCCTCTTTTAAATCTTTAAATTTCTCTTTTGTCGTAATTATCGCCAGGTCGCAAACTTCACCGATTTTCTGGCCAATTCTTCTGTGGACATCTTTTGATGCTTTGCCCAATTCAATCAAACAGGGCATTATAATTACTTTGCGTCCGGGCCAGATTTTTAAATATTCCAAATGGGATAAAACTCCGTTAGGGTTTGTTGAATAAGTGGAACCTAAAATATTCAAACCATCTTTATTTTTAATAAGCTTCATTGCACCCTGCTCAGGTTTAATTTTTTCACAGGCAAGAGCTATTTCTTTTAAATTTATTCTCAATTCTTTAGCACAGGCCGTTGCCAATAAAATATTCTCCACACTTTGGCCGCCGAGTAAATTTACCTTAAAATCAGCCGAATCTTCGGGATTCCACTGGGTTGAAGGCAAAGTTACAGTTTTTGAATCTTCAGAAAATATTTTAAAAGATAAAAATTCTTTTTCAACTTTCAAATCTTCAGCCCAAAAGTCAGAATGAATCAAATAATTTTCCCCTAATATTTTGTTTATACTGCAAATTCTTTTTGGTTTTTTGGTTTTTTGGTAAAGTTCTAAGCAATAAAAATTTTCTCCGTTAAATATAGATAGGCCATCTTGAGGCAAGTTTTCAATTAATTCATACTTTGTTTTAATAATGTTTTCCTGAGAGCCCTGGGTAGACATATGTTGCTCATTTATCCCAGTCAAAATACCGATTTTGGGTTTGGCAATATCGCATAAAAGCTTTATTCCTCCCTTATTGTAAGATGCCATTTCGCAAACGAAAATTTTATGTTCTGATTTTAAATCATTTAAAATACACTGGGAAACTCCGATTTCCGAATTTTGATGTTCTTTTGTTTTTAAAACTTTATTTTCGCCGAATTTTTCAGCCAAAATCGTGTATAAAAACTCTTTTGTTGAAGTTTTACCGTAAGAACCAGTAATGCCAATTACCAACAAATCTTTAAATTTTTTTCTTTTTTCTTTGGCTTTTTTAATAATTCGGTTTCTTCCCAAAACTGCCAAAGGTTGAAAAAAAAGAACAATTATTGAAATAATGAGCGGAAGGAATAAATCAAATAATACTAAGCTTGCCAGAATATCCAATCTACTTTGAATAATAAAATAAAAAAACAGGATTATTATGGCTATTGATATAGAAAAAAGAAGGATTATCTTTTTAGTAAAAATTGGTCTTATTATTGTTTTTTGAATAAGGTCTTTGACAGTTTTAAGAACTTCTATTGTATATATAAAAAACAAAGCAATAAAGGAAAAAACAAAAAAACCAAACCAAGAATCAGTTGGCGGATTATTAGGCAAAATATGTGAATAAACAATGAGTAAAAGAAAAAAAATCTTTAATAGAATAAGGGTATTAAATAAAAGCTTCTTTCCTTTTTCGGTTCGGAAATGGTCCCGAAAACGGCCAAAATGATATTCCTTTAATTGCCAAAGATAAAGCCAAAATAAAACAACTTTAATAGTTCTTATAAACCAGAAAAAGCTTAAAATTAAAAAAGAAATCATACCCGGTAGTAGAAATTCGACTAAAATTACATTTTATTTTTGCTACCCGGTAGCAGTCGAATTTTCACTACCGGGCATATCTTAAGATTTTAAAAAATTTATCAAAATCTCGGTTAATTTTTCCGGAGCTTCCAAATGGGGATTATGGCCAATTTTGGGAATAATTTTTAATTCTGAATTGGTAATTTTTTCTTTTAATAAATAAGCTGTACTCACCGGAACTACTTTGTCCTTTTCTCCCCAAATTATCAAGGTCTGAATTCTAATTTGATTAAGATAAGATATTAAATCTTCAGCAATTACTTTTTTAAATGTTTCTTTCATTACCGGTGTCTTTATTAAATAATAATCTCTTGTGCCGGCCAGAAGATACGCTATTTTACGGAAAATAGGATAGAAAATTTTTAGAATTGGCGAGTTTACTATAAAATAACCCAATTTTCTTAATTTAATTGTTGTTTTTTGTCTTAAGTTTAAATTTTTTTCTCTCGCAAAACCAGCAGTATCAACCAAAATAAGTTTTGAAATTTTTTCCGGAAAAACAGCTGCAAATTTAACAGCCACCCTTCCGCCGAAAGAATGACCTAATAAAAAAAACTGCGAAATTCCTTCTCTTTCGCTATATTTTTTTATCCAATCGGTATAATCTGCGATTGACCAAGGTTGCGGAGGATCGGCTTCTTGACCAAAGCCGGGAAAATCTGGAATATACACTTTAAAATCTTCTCTTTCTAAAATTTCTTTAATTTTTAGCCAAGATTTCGAAGACCCTCCCCAGCCATGTAGGATTAAAATTGGATAATCCATATTATTTCTTTTTTATTTCCTTAAATCCGGTATATTTTTGTAAAACATCTGGTACTGTTATACTTCCGTCTTTTTGTTGATAATTTTCCAAAATTGCAATTAAGGTTCTGCCAATGGCAAAAGCGGTTCCATTTAAAGTATGGACGAAGTTTAATTTTCCAGCTTTATCCCGATATTTGATATTTAATCTTCTTGCCTGAAAATCAGTGCAATTTGAAGTAGAATGGGTTTCTCTATATTTATTTTCGGAGGGAATCCAAGCTTCAATATCGTATTTTGCCGCCGCAGGCCTTCCTAAATCTCCGGTACAGATTTTAACCACCTGATAAGGAATTTTCAGGAATTTCATTAAATTTTCTTCCATTTCCAAGAAAAATTGGTGTTCTTTTTTAGAATCTTCGGGTTTATAAATACTAATCATTTCAACTTTATCAAACTGATGAACCCTTAAAATTCCTTTGGTATCTTTTCCATAAGCTCCGGCTTCCCGGCGAAAACAGGTGGAAAAACCAACGTATCTTCTTGGTAAATCTTTTTCTTCAAAAATTTCATCTGAATGCATCGCTATTAAAGATTGCTCAGATGTCCCTACTAAATAAAAATTATCTTCCGGTATAAAATAGGCCTCTCTCTTATCGGCTGCTTCAAAATATCCAGTTCCGCGAGCCATTTCTTCTTTTAACATTACCGGCGGAATAACGGGAATAAATTTTTCCTTGATTAAATTTTCCAAAGCTAAATTTATTAAAGCAAACTCAAGTAATACGGCTTCATTTTTTATGTAACTAAATCTTGTTCCTGAAACTTTAGCTGCTCTTTTAATATCAATTAAATCTAATTTATCAGCTATTTCTAAATAATCTTTCGGCTTGAAATCAAACCTTGGCTTTTTCCCCACTTCTTTTAAAACCACATTGTCTTTTTCATCTTTTCCGACCGGAACATCCTCCTGAGGTAAATTTGGAACTTGAAGCATTAAATTATTGAATTCTTTTTCTGATTCTTTCAAATTTTTATTTAACCTGTCGCTGTTTTTATCCAGTTCTTGCATTTCTAAAATCATCTTCTTTTTTTCTTTCATATCTCTGGTAAAGGAAATAATTTTAGATGATTTGTTTTTCTGAGCCCTCATATCCTCCAAAGCTTGTATTGTTTCCCTTCTTTTTTTATCTACTTCCAAAAGCCGGTCAATAT
>JBGOYX010000026.1:0-6249 GCA_041479865.1 Minisyncoccia bacterium | reverse complement strand
GCCAAGATATCTCCCATAAACTAAGCTTGGGATTTGGAATAAGACCGGGACATATCTCTATCGCCGATTCGCAAACTGCTCCGCATTTTTTACATATTTTAAATCGAGGAAGTGGTAATAATTTGGGCTGATAGAACAATAATAATATCATCTCTTATCTCCTTTTTGTTAATTTACAGATCCTCCCATTCCAAATTACCACGCCTTCGCGTTTTAGTAAATACGCCTTCTTTTTTGTTCCTTTATTATATCCGCCGATTTTACCATCAGATCCTATTACTCTGTGGCAAGGAATTTTAATCCGCCAGCTGGCGGATTTATTTAAAATATTCCCCACTGCTCGCCAGGCGCGAGGGCTTCCAGCTAATTTCGCCACCTGTTTGTAGGTCAGAACTTTTCCTTTGGGAATTTTTTTTACTATTTGATAGCAGATTTTGGCAAAATCTGATATATCGCCTTTAGATTTATAAGCCCTCCTTTGAAAGGAAGTCGTTTGCTTTTTTGAGGATTTTTTTGGCATTTTGAAATTTGAGCTGTTCCAAAGCTTCTCCATATGGTAACCATTGATATCCTATGTGTTCGCCGGAGATTTTTACGTCATTTGTTTTTGTTTCCGTCAAATAAAAGGTGACGAATTTCAAAATATTTTTTCCTTCAAATTTGAAAAAATATTTTATAACTTCGCAAAACTTAGGCACCAATATTAAATCCTTAATGCCTGTTTCTTCAAACGCTTCTCGTCTCATCGCCCTTCCCTCTGTTTCACCTTTTTCAATGTGTCCTTTTGGGAAATCCCAATATGAATCAGTCCTTCTGAAACCTCTCGGATAATGAAGCAATAAATATTTTATTGTATCTTTTTCTCTTCTAAAAATTACTACGCCGGCTGATTTTTCTGTTGGCATTTTTCTCTAAATTTTTAAAATTAATGGAATTTCGTTGCAATTAAAAGGAAACCTCGGGCATTTAACGCATTCTTGCCAAATTTTTTGCGGTAACCCTGCTTTTTTAATGGTTTTAAAACCTAATTTTTTAAAAAATTTTGCGTTTTCTTGGAGAGTTAAGGTAAATATTTTGTTTATCTCCATTTTTTTTGCTTCGTTAATGCATTCTTTTACTAATTTCGTCCCAATCCCTTTTCCTTGAAGATTCTTAGCAACAACTAATGACCTTATCTCGGCCAAAATACACTCTCTGCCCCCAGGTTTATATTCCTTGCCTAAAATATGCAGGGCGCAGCAACCGATAACTTTTTTCCTGGCTTCGGCTACAAAATAATCTCTAATATCGCCGTAAATTTCATAAATCGGCCTGAAAAGCATAATTCCTCTTTTTGCGTAAAAGTCGGTTAATTTTTTTATTTTTTCAGCGTCGCTGATTTTCGCCTTTCGGATAGTAAACATTTTATTTGAAAAAATTTAGTAATTTTTCTAATGGTTGAGTGTTAATAATATCTTCTTTAGTTGCCCAACCTCTTCTGGCTTGAGCAACTCCAAATTCCATAAGGCCCAATTGGTCTTTATGGTGGGCGTCAGTATTAATTATCATTTTTACTCCAGCTGTTTTTGCCCGACGGATATTTTGGTCATTCAAGTCCAATCTCTCCGGCCAAGCGCTTATTTCCAAAATAGTTCCCGTTTCTTTTGCTACCCTTAAAATTTTATCAAAATCTATCTGGTATTCATCTCTTCTTTTTAAAATCCTGCCCGTCGGATGAGAAATAATGTCAATGTTCGGATTTTTCATAGCTTTTATTATTCTTTCAGTCATTTCGGATTTTTCCATTTTAAAACTTGAATGAATGCCGGCTATCACAAAATCCAATTTTTTCAAGGTTTCGTCTTCAATATCAATCGAACCGTCCCTTAAAATGTTGGTTTCAGCTCCTTTTAATATTTTAAAATTCCTTAATTTTTCATTTAATTTATCTATTTCTTTGTTTCTTCGGGCGATTCTTTTTTCATCAAGACCGTGCTCAATTCTTAAAAACTTCGTATGATCTGCAATGCCGATATATTCATATCCCATTTTCATGGCTGCTTTTGCCATTTCTTCAATTGAATTTACTCCGCCATCCCAATCCGAATGACAATGCAAATCTCCCTTAATATCGTCGTAACCAATAATTTTAGGGAGTTTATTTTTTAGGGCGGCTTCAATTTCTCCCTGATTTTCCCTCATTTCGGGCGGCGGACATTGCATTCCCAAAATCTTATAAATTTCTTCTTCTGTTTTTCCAGCTATCATTTTGGGTCCCCGAAAAAGGCCGTATTCTGAAAGTTTCAAACCTTTATCAATGGCAATTTTTCTCAAAACAATATTATGCTCTTTAGATCCCGTAAAATATTGCAGAGCCGCTCCGTAAGATTTTTTCGGCAATACTCTGATATCTATATCGAATCCTTCTTTCATCCGGACCGAGGCCTTTGTGCTCCCCTTTCCCCAGATTTTAATTACTCCCGGCAATTTAACGAAAAAATCCATAATCTTTTCCGGGTTTTTTGAAATAACCAAAAGGTCGGCATCGCCGATGGTTTCTTTCATTCTCCTTACCGAACCCGCGGTTGAAACCTCTTCAACTTCTTTTAAATTTTTTAATTTCTCGTAAACTTCTTTTACGGTCGGTAAAATCTCTCCCAATAGAAATCTTCCTTTGCTTCTTTTTAAAAAAGTGATTCCTTCTAAAATGTTTTTTTCAGTTTTCTCGCCGAAACCGAATAAAGGGGCGATTTTGTGGGTTTTAGCTGCTTTTTCCAAGGTTTTTAAATCCCTGATGTCCAATTTTTGATAAAGAATTTTGACTTTTTTGGGGCCCATTCCTTCAACTCTTATTAATTCGTCCAATTTCAAGGGAAGCCGTTTTTTAAATTGCTCATAGTATTTTATCTTGCCAGTTTTTATATATTCTTCAATTTTCTCTGCGATGCTCCTCCCCACGCCGGGAATTTCTTCTAATTTTTTGATTCCTCCTTTTTTGTAAATATCCTCAACGTCTTCTTCTAATGTTTCCAAATTAATAGCTACTTTTTCATAAGCATAAGGTTTAAAAGCCACCTCTTCCATTTCAAGAAAAGAGGCAATTTCGTAAAATATCTTAGCTATTTCTTGATTCTTCATAGAAAAATTTTATTCTACTATTTTTATGATTATCTCTCTTTCTCTTGGTTGATTATCAAAATCAATAAGAACGAGTTGTTGCCAAGTGCCCAAAACTAATTTTCCATTTTCAATGGGAATAGTCAGAGAAGGCTTCATTAAAGCCGCTCTGATATGGGCATAACCGTTACAATCTCCCCACTTTTTACAATGCTCATAATTCTCATTCATTGGAGCTACAATTTCCAAGGCTCTTTTTAAATCTTTGATGGCTCCTTCTTCATATTCAATTGTGGTTAGAGCACAGGTTGAATGGGCGACAAAAATTAAACAAACCCCTTCATCAACTTTTGATTTTTCCACTTCTTTTTCTACTTGATGAGTAATATTAACAACATCTGTAAATCCTTTTATGGAAATAGTAAATCTCATGACTTGGAATTTAATGAAAGCTATCTTCAGAATGATAAATTTTTGTTAAATTGTCTATCTTTTTGAAAAGCATGTTTTTGATTATCTTAACTCCGAAATGGAATAAAATTACCACTCCAAACAAAGCTATAAATAATTCAGCCCCCCTGATAATCATAGTAAAAGCGGTGGCGGTAGGAAGCCCCAATTTAAGAGAATTAAAGGCGAAAGTTTGAATTGCTTCATGAGAGCCTAAGGCCGTTGGGATAGGAATCATTGATGCTAAATAAGTAAAACCTAATATAGATAAAGCAGGTAACCCGCCGATGCTTTTCCCCAAAAAAAGTATTAAAAGCCAAGCCCTCAAATACATTACGGCTGCCCTTAAAAAAGAAAGTCCAACCGCCCTCCACATTGAGGTTTTTTTTAATTTAAAAAAATTAAAAATTTCTTTTTCAATTTCCAAAGGCTGACTATCTAATTGATTATTAAAAATTCTCCCAAAAGCTTTAGCCATACTTTCTTTTTTAAAAGTTTTAAAATAGAAAAAAGATATCCCGATAATAAAAATTAGTAAAGAACCGCCAAAAATTATCCCTAAATTTTTAGGAGGTAGTCCAATTTTGTAAAGAAAAAATATAATTCCCAAGAAAATAACCACTAAATTAGTAGTCCATTCTAAAATTCTATCTATTATTACTGAAGCCATCCCCCTAAACCAAGTAATAGAATGTTTTTCTTTTAAAACATATGCTCGAAAAATCTCTCCTCCCCAAAGTAAAATCGGAGCTAAAAACATTATTGAAAAACCGGCCAAATAAGGTTTGAGAAGATTTTTAAAGGAAATATTCAAAGTTTGACCTCTTAAAATTTCCTGCCATTTCCAAGTCCCAATCAAAACCATCAATAAAGTCAAAACAAAAATCACTATTCCTTGCCAGCCGGCAAAAACTAAAAAGGCCTTTTTTATTTCCTGCCAACCAACAGTTTTACCTATCCAAATAAAAATTCCTGTGCCGATTAAAAGAGAAAATAAAAAAAGCGAAAATTTTTTCATTTTCCTAACTTTTTATTTTATTATTTTATTTAAATCATTTAGAAGCTTCTTAAGTTCTATTCGGTGAACCTTAGCCGCTTCTTTGATTGTTTCGGCTAAAGCCGAAGGACAACCGAGGCAATGTAGACCGTAATCAAGCAAAACAAAAGAGGTTTTAGGATATTTTTGGATTATTTCATCAATAGTCATTTCTTTGGTGACTAGAGCGCGAACTTTATTCCGTGTTCGGCGTTGGTTTTTTTGCCTTTCCATGGTTTTTTATTATATTCTATTATACTCTTACCCATTAAAACTACAAAACCCCTTAATAGGGGCTCTTATTTTTTTTATCTCCATTTAATTTATCAAATTTAAAAATATTATTTTAATTTATTTTCTAAAAAGGAATTCACCTCCGGCTTTACTTTTGTCCAGGA
This sequence comes from Minisyncoccia bacterium, assembly GCA_041479865.1. Lineage (GTDB taxonomy): Bacteria > Patescibacteriota > Minisyncoccia > Minisyncoccales > JBGOYX01 > JBGOYX01. The sequence goes on along the minus strand of JBGOYX010000026.1, from coordinate 1,269 downwards.
ATATTCATGACCGGGTACATAAAAAGCTTTAGAAAAGGCAAGATTTTCTCCCGAAATCCTGGCTAAAATCCACTTAAAAGGTGCTTTAAACAAAGACGAAAGTAAAATCTTTGTCTTTCCTTCGGCTAAGGTGTCTTTTCCTTTATTATCTAAGCGCAAAATATTCTCTGAATCTACTTTCTTTTTCCAAAAAGGAATCCCAATCTCAATAGCTAAAACCTTATTTTTTATATCGTCTGAAACCTTTCCCATGGTTTCATCAACAAAAATAGCTCCGTTCGATAAACCAGCCATAATAATTTTTTTATTAGGATTTTCTCTTAAAAATTCTTCAATCTGCTTGGATAATTTTTCGGTTTGATTTTGGAGCGGCGAAATTACTTCTTTTATTCCGCTAATTTTCCCAAAAAAACCATCTTTTGTTCTCTTGTAAGGAACTACGAAAGAAGTATAACCCCATTCTTCTAATGTCTCTTGAACGCCTTTTATAATTGGCGCGAAATCTTCTGCTTCTTCTAAGGGAGTGTTTCCCCAGCCGCCGGAATTAAAGACAATAATGACATCATTCTGAGAAGCTGAATTTAAAAATTCCTGAAATTGAAAATTCTCAGGAAAAACTTCCGGGCTAAAAAGAAAAATCAATCCTCCTAAAATAATTGAAACGATAAGAAAGTATTTTATTTTTTTCATTTTCTATGAAATTTTTTTTCTAAAACTTTGATAAATGAAAGTAAAATTTGATCGTCTACTAACTCTTCAACTTGTACCCAAAAAGATTCTCCTGAAAATTTTCTATTTTCCTTTAAATATTCCGTCGCCTGAAGTAAACTTTCCACCCTGTCCAATTGGCGAACGAATTTTCCTTCTCGCGTCAAACCCTTCTCATAATCTATCCAAAGGTCTTTTATCTCTTTTTTGAAATTGACGGGCAATTTTGAGATAAGTTTTTTTAGAGATTTGCATTCTTTTTCATATTTTTCCCGAAAAATATTTTCCTTTTCCTTTTTTGAAAATCTTGGCCATTTTTTTATTATCGCTGCCCATTCTTTTTTGTTTTTGGGAAGAATTTTATCATAAGGAGTTGTATCTCCGGCATAAACCTCACAAAGGTCGTGGATTAAAGACATTTTAATGATTTTATTTGTGTTAAGCTTCCTATGTTTGCCCAAAATCCAAGCCATAATGGTCATTCTAAAAGTATGAGCGGCGATTGTTTCTGGATTCTTTATACCTCTCAATTCCCATCCTTTTCTTTTTTTTCTTTTCAAT
>JBGOYX010000025.1:0-6419 GCA_041479865.1 Minisyncoccia bacterium | reverse complement strand
ATTCTTTCCATTTCTTCTTTTTTATAATTCAAAAAATCCGCTCTTTCCCGCTGCCAACCAGCCAGATATTCCTCTTTTTGTTTTTTAAATTCTTCTAATTGTTTCTTCAAATCCTCTATATTTAATTCCTCGCCCATAGCTTGAGCGGGTTTTTTCTCTTTATTCATACGTTAAAAGTTATCGAATAATTTCATCAAAGAATTAATTAAACTGATATTTTTGTCGTAAGCCATTCTTTTGGGCCCCAAAATAGCCACTGCTCTTTTTTGCTTTTTTGGAGTTTTACTTTTAGAAACTATTAAACTGAAATTTTTGGCTTTTGAAATCGGGTTTTCTTTCCCTATAAATACCTGAAAATTGAAATCATCAAGAAAGAAATTTTTCATTTCATTTTCCAGCTTTTCCACCGTCGCCACGAAATCTCTCGTATATTCGCTGTCCTCAAATTCCGGCTCTTTAAAAACTTTCTGCCAGCCCTCTTTCCATAAAATATTGTCATCAGCCGAATAACTCAAAATCAAACCGGAAGAAAAAGAAGACATAATCTTTGTCATTTCCTGGGAAAATTTCAAATGGTCTTCAACTTCTTTTTCAATTTCCCTGATTTCTTCAAAAAATCTTTTGTCCTTAAAATCCTCCAGTCCATTTTCCAATAATTTATCAACGAAAAACCTGTAACCTTTATCCGTCGGAACTCTGCCTGCCGAAGTGTGGGGCTGATACAAAAAACCCTCGTCGGTTAATTTTTGCATTTCAAGACGAATGGTCGCAGGAGATACGGGCAAATTGTGTTTTTTATCCAAAAACTCAGAACCTATGGGTTCGGCAAAATTAATGTAATCTTTTATAATCTTTTCCAAAATTAGACCTTGTCTGCTTGTTATCATGGTAATAATTATAGCAAACCCAAATTAGCAGTCAAGCCCTTTGAGTGCTAACCAGTCAAAAATTGAAAAAGCCCGGCTTTGAGTTCAGCTATTAGCTTCACTCTCGGCTGGGCCCTTTTTTGGCTGATTTGGCTTTATTTTAAGGAACATCAAATATCCTATCTTCTGGAACACAAACTTTAGTCTCGGTTGCTGTGTCCACCACGACAGAATCATACCCTATTTCTTTAATCTCGCCTAATCGGGGATATTCATCGCCTCTCAGCCGGAAAACAACTATTTTCCCTACTTTTAAGTCTTTGTCCATTTCTACCTCCTTTTGGACAATTTCTATTATAGCACTTTTAAGCGTTTTGTCAATATCTTGACCTCATTAGAAATCCCCTATCAAACGTCTTCTTATCATGTCCAGTGGGTTTATTGATTATAAATTCTTAAGGGGGTAAAATAATTTAATATGCGCGGGATTATTAAATACAAAAATTTAACTTGGGTTAATATAATCAAGCCCACCAAAGAAGATATTGAATATCTGAAGACGAAATTTAAACTGCATCCTCTGACTCTAAAAACAATCATTCCGGCCATTCATTATCCTGACTTGGATGTTTTTAAGAATTATATTCTGATAATTATTCATTATCCCTACTCGCAAAAAAACGGGGAAATTCAAGTCCAAGAATTTGATATTATTGTAGGAAAAGATTTTCTTATTACCAATCACTACCATGAGGTTTCTCCTCTAAATTCAATTTTTGAGCAGTGTCTTAAATATGAATTAAAAAGAAAAGTATTTATGGGAAGAGGGGCGGGTTTTCTTCTTTTTGTAATTTTAAACAGACTATTTAGAAATAATCTAAAAAAAGTTGTCCAAATAGAACGCGGAATTGATTTTATTGAAAAAGAAATATTCTCGGAAAAAGAAAAAGAGGTAATTAAAAAAATTTCTTATTTAAAAATGGAAATTCTTGATCTTTGGAGAATAATCGAACCTCAAAGATTAATTTTTGAATATTTAAGGAATTTCGGAACAAAATTTTTTGGTCAGGAATTTCAGCATCATTTTGTCTCTCTTTTCCGGGCTCATAGGAAAATTGAAAACGCCCTTAAAAACTCAAAAGAAGCAATAGAGTCGTTGGAAGAAACGAATCATATTCTTGTAACTTTGAAAATGAATGAAATTATTAAGATATTGACTATTTTCTCGGTAATTCTTTTGCCTCTGACATTATTGGCAAGCATTTGGGGCATGAACACCAATTTTCTCCCTTTTAATAAAACTATCGTTGATTTCTGGGTGATTATCGGATTAATGGTGATAACCTCTTCGGTTATGATTATTTATTTTAAGTTTAAAAAATGGCTCTAAAAAACAAGAGTTTAATAATTCTGCTTTTTATCTTATTAATCGCTTCCTTTTTCAGGTTGTGGCAGATAACTACTATCCCTGGAGGACTTTTTCCTGATGAAGCGGCAAACGGTTTGGATATAGTGAACTCTATATTCCAAGGCCATCAATCTCCATTTTTTGAACGAGGCTTGGGCAGAGAGGCCTTGTTTTTTTATTTACAGGCATTGAGCGTCCTTATATTTGGAATCGGAGTCTGGCAGATGCATTTAGTTTCGGCAATAATCGGAATTTTGACAGTTCTTGCCACCTGGTTTTTGGCAAAAAAGTTATTTAATACGAGAATAGCTTTTTTTACCAGTTTTTTCTTAGCCACTTCAACTTGGCACACTACCCTTTCCCGCACCGGCTTTCGGGCAATCTTGGTTCCTTTAATGGCTACTTTGTTTTTTTATTTCGCTTATTTGACTTTCAAGGAGGTTTCCGGAAAAAAACGAATAATATTTGCTGTCTTAGCCGGACTTAGCCTTGGCTTGGGATTTTATACTTATATTTCTTTTCGGGCAATAATAGCAATTATCATCTTTTTAGCGATATTAATCGCCATATTTGAAAGAAATATCTTCAAAAGATTCTGGCGGGAGATAATTATTGGCTTGGTTTCAATGCTGTTAATTTTAGCTCCTTTAATTATCTATTTTATCAATCACCCCGGTTCTTTTATGGGCCGAGCCGGTTATGTCTCTATTTTCAATTCTGATCAGAACAAAGGAGACCTAATCGGTACTTTTTTAGAGGTTGCAAAAAAAACCTTTCTGATGTTTTTTACTGAAGGAGATTTGAATTGGCGTCATAATGTTTCGGGATATAGCATGCTTAATTCCTTAGTTGGCGCTTTTTTTGCTTTTGGCTTTTTGTATGTCCTTTTAATTATCATTAAAAGGTTTATTAAGGCGAGACCTTTTCAAGGAAATCCAAACCAAAATTATTTTAAATATTTATTTTTAATTATTTGGTTTTTGGGGATGCTGGGCCCCGAGCTTGTAAGCGCCGAAGCAATTCCTCATGGATTGCGGGCAATAGGCGCACTTTCTGCTGTATTTTTCTTCCCGGCAATAATGATTAATTTTTTCTGGGAAAGAATTGCTTTCAATTTTAACAGAAAAATTATGTTTGGCCTCATTTTAGGGCTGGCTTTAATGCTGAGTTTGTTTTACGATTATCATTTGTATTTTGGCGTCAGCGCCAATTCTCCTGATTTTTATTATGCCTATCGTTCCGATTTAACGGTGGTAAGCAATTATCTGAATGAACGTAACTTGAAAGAAAAAACTTTTTTGGTTTTAGATGAATATTCGGTTCAAACGCCCGAGTTTTTAACCGCCAATAATCATCAACCTTATATTTTAGTTGATCCGGCTACAAGTTATCAAACACAACTCCAAGATGGCGACCAAATCGTTTTCACTCAATCAACAATTTTTGACACTAAAAAATTCGGAGAATACCATCCCGAAGCCAAAGTTGTAAAGCAAAGTTATAATCAATTTAATCAAGAAATTATGAGGGTTTATAGCGAATAAAATTCGATATATGGAATCTACTATTCTCTATGAAAAGCAATAAAGAAATTTTATTATTATTTTTATTATTAATAGTGGTAACAGGGCTGGAGCTTTCCATTCTGACTAAAATTGCTCTGTGGCATGATGAGGCTTTTTCAGCCCTTCTGATTAAATATGATTTCAAAGAAATGATTTACCGAGCCGGCTTGGATGTCCACCCTCCTTTTTACTATATCCTGTTAAAGGGATGGAATGGTCTTTTTGGCGATTCTTTGTTTTCTTTGCGATTATTCAGCGTAATTTTTGGAATTTTTGCCGTAATCTTATTCTTTTTCTTTGTTAAGGAATTTTTAAAAGACAGAAAATTTGCTCTTTTTGCTTCGGTTTTACTGGCACTTAATTCTTTTTTTATTCAGTTCATTATGGAAGCAAGAATGTTCACTTTGGGCATTTTTTTAGTTGTCCTTTCCAGTTTCTTTCTTTTAAAAGCTCTCCAACCCTCACACCAAAATTTTGGGGGTGGGGGTAATTCTAAAAAATGGTATTGGTGGCTTTTATACGCCGTATCTGCAAGCTGCGGTATTTATACCCATTATTATGTTATATTTTCTATTCTGGCTCAGGGAATTTTCTTAATTTATTGGATTTTTAAAGAATCAAAGTTTAATCTTATCAACTGGTTGAAAAACAGAAATTTTCAATTTGGTTTAGGAGCTTATCTTTTGGTGATTTTATCTTTTTTGCCATGGTTAAAAACTTTCTTATTCCAAAATAGCCAAATTCAAGAAAGTTATTGGATTCCGCCAATGAATATTTGGTCCTTACCTGCTACTTTTTTAAAACTGACAACAGGCGGAGGAATTGATGCTTTCAGGTTTTGGTATATTTTAGTAGCTTTGATGGTTTTGGTTCTTGTCGCCTTTATTTACGCTCTGAAAAAAATTGAACAACCTACTAAATGGTTAATTCTTTTATTAATTATCATCCCTTTTTTAGGAGCGATTACTTTTTCCCTTAAAACCTCTATTTTTCTTGACCGTTATTTTATTTTTGCCCTACCATTCTACTTGATTTTAATAGGAGGGGCTATTTGGTCAATTAAAAATAATAAAGTAAGAAATAATTTAATTATTATTGCAATTTTGGGAAGTTTAATAGCTTTTCCTGTCCGCTGGGTGCGTCTTGGAGTAGAAAAAAAGCCCGGTATGGCAGCTGCCTCTAATTATTTAAACCAAGAGGCAAAACCGGGGGAAAAGATTTATGTCGGCTCTTCTTTTGTTTATTTTACTTTCAAATATTATAGTGAGCAGTATGCCCAATATATCGGGCGGCATACCGCCCGCTATAACCAAACAGGAATCCAGCCAAAGCTTTATGCTCCGGGTTCTCTACCCCACTTTTCCGGCACGGCTTTGCTTTCTTTAGAGGACATAATTGGAGATTTTTATCAAGGAATTGGGGAAAATGATGTTGTCTGGATAATTAATACCACTGGTTTTGGAAACTATCAGCCTTCCGTGCCCACTGATTGGGTAAAAAAAGAAGAAAAAGGTTTCCAAGATGTTTATGATTATCAAGGATGGATTATAGTGACAAAATATCAAGTCCAATAGCGAACGGTACGCCGCTCGATATACCGAATTCTATTCGCTATAGGGAACAGAATGTTCCATATATCGAGCGGTATGCCGCTCGCTATAAATACGATAAATGAATGACAAAACAAAATTATTATTAGTGATTGCAGGGGGAATTATCGGAATTTTTATTACTTTTTTATTTTTTAAGGCTTTGAGTTTTATTATTCCCCTAATATGGAATTGGATTTTCTGAATTTGGCTATCGGAATTTCCAGAAAATTTTGCTGAATCTTAAATCAACATATTCTAAATTTTCTCTTTCTTCGGGAGGAATTTTTGATTCCAAAAGCAGTTCAAGTTGAGTTAATTGCCATTTGATATCTTTTTCTAAATTAAAATAAATCTCCCAGTTATCGGAGGTTTTGGCGGTTAATTTATTATTTTCAATATTAAATTCTGAAGTTGGAATTTGTAAATTTTCTTTTAGTTTTTGTTGAACTTCTTGAATAATCTTTATTGTTTTTTCTTCAATTATATTCTGACCCAAATAAAATTCTTCTTTTTTTGAATCTTTAATTACTAAATCTAAAGGACAATTTTCCGAAGTTTTCTCAAAAATTACTCCCGTTTCGTCAATAAAAAAACAATCAGTTTCTTCTTCAACGGGAGAAGACGCCTGAGGGGTTATAGTAGGTATTGGTGTTTGGAGCGGAGCCGAAGGGATGGCAGTGTTTTGGCAGTAACAGCCGATTTCTTTTCTCTCTTTTATATCTAAAATTATAGTGTCGGGAAATTCTCTTTTTAAACTTTCTTCTTTGATTTGAGGGAATTTTTTAATAATTTCAGATTTTATTTTATTTTTATCCAATAAAATAATGCTTTTTGAATTATAGAAAATAATTTGGGTGAGAAGTCGGGAAAATAATTTGGATTGTAGAAAATAATTTGGATGAGATGTTGGGAATTATAAGTTTGTTAGTTGGATTGTAAAAAATAATTTGGATGAGAGGTTGGGAATTATAAGTTTGTTAGTTGGATT
>JBGOYX010000024.1:0-6528 GCA_041479865.1 Minisyncoccia bacterium | reverse complement strand
CGTTTAAAACATCTTTTATCAAACTAATTTGGCTTAAATTTTGGCCAGATTTAGCAAAATTTTTATTAGAAGAGGTAATTAAATTCCCGTCGGCATTAATTAAATAAATAAATCCCTGATTGCCAACTTTAATTTTAGAAATAATATCCTCAATTTGTTTCAGGTTAATCTTAGCCGAAATCACTCCGATAATTTCTCTATTTCGGTTTTCAATCTGGGAAGCAATCTGCATTATTGGTCCTTCCGGGGTAAAGCTGATTGGGCCAAAATAATCTTTTCCTGAGATAGCTGCCTGAAAGTCATCTCTTTCGGCAACATTTTCTAGAATTGGCTCAGCCTGAGCTTCTGACCTTTTCACAATTTCATTACCATTTTTATCAACAAAACTAATTTCTTTAACATCGTCGGTCTCCGCTTTTAACTCATCTATAAGAAAATTTAAACTGGCGAGATTAGCCTCAGAGATATTACTCGGAACCGGGGTTAGCTCAATAACTAAATTGAAAACATCGGTTTTCTGGTCGAAATAGCGTTTAAGTTTCTCAGTTGTTCCATTAATAACCTGTAACTGCAGCTCAGAAACATTCTCCAGTCTTGTCTTAGCTACGGTGGCTAAATGAACAAAGGCAATAATTAATAAAGGAACAATCCCAATAATTAGCAGAATTTTAAAAACCTTTGTTCTAAATTTAGAATATTTTTTATCTCCCATTTGTTTATTGCTTTATTCTACCAAAAAACCGCCCTCTTGAAAAAGCGGCGGAAATCGGCTCCCCTGGTTGGACGATGTTAGAACCTGTCTTATTTATTAACACTTATTCTTGCTGAAATATTCCTTCGTATTCTTGCGGTATTGGGTTATCTGGTCCATATTCTGTATTTTTTATTAAAACATATTTTTCTCCATCCCATGCATATTCTGAAAAAGTTCCTGAATAAGCTGAACCGTGCCCGTGAGTGACTAAATTAAGATATCCTTTCGTCTGATTTTTTACTGGAGCCACTAAATTACCATATAATTCTCCTATTAATTTCCAGCTTCCATTAAATAATCCATACACGTCAATCGGGCCATTACCAGAAGCGCCTCGAAGAATACAACCCATGAACCCTTCTAAAACAACAGTATATTTATTAATGCCTTCTGGCAAAACAGCATATTCAAAAACTCCGTCGTTATTTAAATCAAATTTGTATCCCTCAAAACTGATGCTTTCTACGTAACACATCTCATCTTTATCACAGCCATAATCTTCAGCTTGTTTAATAAATCTCTCAATAATGATTTTTTTTAATGATTCATCGATAACACGATCTAAAGACGCATAAGGAGCCCATTCAATATCGCCCTTAAAACATGATTCTTCTTTTGGTGAAGAAGTGGCGGTTTTACCTTCTAAAAACTTAAAGGTGGAAAGCATTTGGTTAAATATGCTTTCTCCTTGTCTAACTGAGTCTAATCTAAAAAATTTGTTCAAATTACATAAATAAATTTCTTCAACTTCCGTTCCCTCGGGAGGACAGTATTTAGTCGTAATCCCCTTCCTTTCTATTCCCTTTATTCCATCTACTATTATTGTCCTATCTTCTCCGTTAATACAACTTTCATCACCTTGTTTTACTGGGCAATAAACTGTATGTTCGATGGGAGAAACAAAAACAGTTATAATTCCACCCAAGGCAGCACCGGGAGGAGTGCTAGGATAGGAAGTGGAACTTTCTGGAAAAGGGAAAAATTCAACATCTATACTCCTTTCCTCAAGGGAGACATCAGTTTGTCTCCCAGGATTTAAAAAAGAAAATCTCCAATTATTTGGATATTTCATCTCAAACCCATACTGTTCATTCCTATAAGTTTGCCAGTCGGCGGTTTCGTCTGCCTTTGCAGCAGGGCATTCTGTAAATTCACAATTGGGACCAGTGCGACCAACAGCAGATCCATCAGGACAAACTTTTGCCTCCATGGTGCAGGCAACATCGTTTGCTTCTTCTTTTGGTAACCACCAATACTGCCAAGCTAAAATACCGCCACCAGCTATTGTGGCAACTAGAATAATTATAAGAATTCCTAATGGCGTAGAAATTCCTTTATTTAAAGATTTGAACATAGTTTTTGTTATTTAATTATCTTTTTTTATTCTACCAAAAAACCGCCCCCTATGCGAGACGGCGGAAAAGTTTGCTCCCCTGGTTGGACGATGTTAGAACCTATTTGAAAACTTTTTTATATTAAATTACAAGAATTATTATACCCATTAAAACCATAACAACACCTAATAGTTTCTGTTTATTCAAAGTGGCCCCGAGTAGAGGAACGCTGAGCAAGGTAGTAAACAAAATTTGGGTATTTTTAATTGATTCGTGGTAGCCAGGGTTAGGAGCAACTGCTATTCCCTTTATATTGAAAATATTAGCTATAAAAGAGAAGGTTGCTGCTAAGAAAGCTATCGGCAAAAAAATCTTCAATTTAACCGTATCTCGGAAATAGTTTTTAACTTCTTTACGATTTAATATAGCAAAAGCTAAAAAATTGAATCCAAAAAGAAAAAGATTTATTTGCGGGGAAGAAAACCCCATTTGGCTTACTTTTTTTACTCCTAGCACCATAATAACGAAACTCAAAGCACCTATAACAGCTAACATATCCCATCTTAAAAATAATTTTTCAGTTTTTTTAGTAGAAGTGTTCTTTTTTTCTATAACAAGTGTGGCTATGCCACCCATAATAAGCAATACTCCTAATAACTTTACTAAGCTCAATGAACTTCCAAAAATTAAAACCGAAAGGAAAACTATTAGTAAGACATTACTGTTCTTAATTGTCCCGACAAAACCAGGATTTGGTGCTTTTATTACTGCTGTAAAATCTGCCCAATTACCAATAACAGAAAAAATACTAGCGATTCCTATTATAACTATAAAAGCAAAAAAATATTCTGATCCCCAAAGACTATTAAGCGTCCCAGTATTTATGACAAGAAATCCAAAAAAGGCAAAACCAAAAAGGAAAAGTAATATCTGTTTTGAAGAAAAACCTTTATTTCCTAAATATCTTGTGCATAAAACCATTCCTACAAATGATAACGAAGCTAAAATTGAATATATATACCACGGCATATTCTTATTCTATCAAAAAACCGCCTTCTTCTTCAACTTTGTTCAGAACGCAGTTTGCGATAAATAAAAAAGACCGTATAACAACTGTCAGAGACGGTCTTTGGTTGGACGATATAAATTTATTGATACTTCTTTTTAAGGCGCTCAGCAAGCCACTCAAAATCATAAGCAATTTTATTGATATTCCGTGTTTTTCTTTCTTTTTCAACCAGGGGCTTGAGTTTTTCCCATAAATTCACCCACCATTGAGGCAACCATATTGTAAGGATAGTCTCTTCATCAAGAATTTTCTTGCGTATTCCAGTCCCAACCCTTTGGCCCACATAAGTATACTCAAGTAATAATTGGGTCTTATGGGGATCTTCTCCCACATGGGAAAGGATATCATTACTTCCTAATTTTCTCATCTCTTCCCTGGCACCGAGTATGGAAAGATGGTTCATTAATCCTGTTACATATTTTAGGGTTTCCATTTTCTTCCAGTCTTTACTCATGAAATATTCCTCCTTCTTTTATTAGATTTTAAGTACTATATATCTATACTCTACCAAACTCCATAAAAAAGTCAAGTCCTGATGGCTTAAAAATTTTGCTCCCCTGGTTGGACGATGTTAGAACCTGCTTTCTAAAATAAAAAAGCGGTTTGAAGTTATCGCCCCGCTGGTGTCCTCCTAAAAACAAAATGGTCTACGGTTTTATATTCGTGGCCCTGTCGATATTCAAAGGCTTCAACAGACTCTACATTGAGCCCTGCCACCAGTTTTTTTATCACTACACTGAAGTTGCCAGCTCTCTCTATTTCTCCAAGTCTATTATAAAGGACTTCTGGATTTATCATTCTTAAGGTGCAGGAAGATTTAAAATCAACTCCCTTAAATTTATTCTGGCTTATTTCTTTGGGTTCCTTCCCGTTACCAGGATAAGAAACGCTGACACTTGTTCTCTCAATATCTACTGGGACTAAAGAAAATGGAGTCTTAAAATAGTGTAAATACTCATCGGGAGTATCCTCGAAGCCCTTGGCTGGGACCGCAATTATGTTTTCTCTTAGAAACTTCTCGAATCCGTCAAGAAAAACATTGCTGGTAAAGATAATTTCACTATACATCCAAGCTAATTTAGACTCGGGATCAATTTCTTTTATCTGAAAAATCATAATATGAGGACACCATGCTGGTCTCTCCTGAAGATCTACTATCTCAGAAGTCACTCGTTCAATATTCACATCCCGCATTACTAATTTCCCCTCAAATGACTCAAACTCCTGTCTGAGGTAGGAACTCTTTAGGTCTTCTACAGTCTGTAAAGAATAACTCTGTTCCATTTTTTATACCCTCCTTTAGATATTATGAACTATAACATATACTACATTCTTACATAAAAAAATCAAGCCGTGATGGCTTGAAATCTTAGCTCCGCGGGTAGGATTCGAACCTACAACCTAGTGCTTAACAGGCACCCGCGCTACCGTTGCGCCACCGCGGAATATTTTTTTATATTTTATTTTATCAAAAATTAAAAATTTTTCAATTAACGAAAGAAAAAATACTGAATAGTAATAATCGTTGAAATTGTAAAAGTAAAAATAGTGGCGAATCTATGGGAAATCGTGATACCAAAGTTTCCTAAAAATTCTTTTGTAAATGAATGTTTGTAGTTTTCCTCGTCTGATATTGATTTACCCCTAAGAAGCTGATTTACCGTAGTTAAAAAACAAATCATTCTGTATTTTTTCGTCCAGGGCATAATCAAAAGCCCCCATAAAAATTGATTAGCGACGATAAGCAAGGTTAAATAGAAATGGAACGTTATTTTATCCGCCCATAAACGGGTGGGAACAAAAAATAAACCGATCCAAAAAATCACGATTACCGAATGAATTAGAAAGATAATTTTTGCCAAATAATCTTTCATAAAAGAAATTATACCCTAAAATCAATAACCTTTCAACTTCTTCAAGGCGTCGTGTTCCCTTATTCTTTCCAAAGCTTTGGCTTCAATTTGACGGATTCTTTCTCTCGTCACGCCAAACTCCTGCCCCACTTCTTCTAAAGTATGGGTAATTCCGTCTTCCAAGCCGAACCTCATAGCTAAAATTTTCTGTTCTCGGGGCGTCAAATCAATTAAAATCTCTTTTAATCTTTCCCTAAGTAAAGTCCGGGCAGCTTCCATAGAGGGAGCAATTACTTTTTCGTCTTCAATAAACTCAGCTAAAACACTGTCTTCCTCGTCTTCCCCTACCGGTGTTTCCAAAGACACTGCTTCTTGGGAAATCTTCATTATATGATGGACTTTATCTACTTCAATTCCCATTTCAGCTGCAATTTCTTCAGGAAGAGGTTCTCTCCCTAAATCCTGCAGAAGACGCCTTCTGACCTGCGTATATTTAGAAATGGTTTCTACCATATGGACCGGAATTCTGATTGTTCTTGCCTGGTCGGCAAGCGCACGCGTTATCGCCTGTCTTATCCACCAAGTGGCATAGGTGGAAAATTTATAACCTCTTCTCCAGTCAAATTTTTCAACCGCCCGGAATAAGCCTAAATTTCCTTCTTGGATTAAGTCAAGCAAAGTTAAATGAGGCGACCTCCCAACGTATTTTTTGGCGATGGAAACAACTAATCTTAAATTTGCCCGAGCTAATTTTTTTCTTGCCTCTGCGTCTCCTTTTTCAATTTTTTTAGCCAACTCTTTTTCTTCTTCAGCGGTTATAAAAGAATAAGAGCCTATCTCTTTCAGATACATCTGAATAGGATCTATTACTGATTCGCCTACAGCCGATTTTTTTCCCTTTTTTGGCAACTCTGAAGGGGTTAAAAATTCTTTCGCTTCTTTAACTTCAACGCCTTCTTTTTCCAAGTTTTCATAAAGCTTCTCCAACCCTCCAATGTCTTTTTCCGCCTCCGGGAAAGAATATAAAATTTCTGAAAGAGTAACAAATCCCCTTTGCTTTCCTTTTTCAATCAGTTGCTGGAATTTTTCTGAAAGAAAAACTTTTTTGGACCTGCCCCGTAGTGAACTTTTTATCTTTCGGGGCCGACCGCGCTGAATTTTTGTTCTTTTTTTTCTTCTCTTAACCTTTTTTCTTTCCTTCTTCTTTAATTTCTTTTTAATGTTTTTCTTTCCAGCTTTCTTTTTCCGTCTTGTTTTGGTTTTTTTTATTTTTTTTCTCACCCCGTTAGAAGTCTGTTTTATATAGTATCAGATTAACTAATTTCAACAGGCTCCCATTTTTTATTATACCCCGTTATTACAAAACAGAAGAAATTTATAACAAGCTTTAGTTTGATGTATCAAAGTTTCATTTTGTTATAATAAATTTTTTCTGTCCAAGACTTCTAACGGGGTTCATATTTCCTTCTTTTTGATATTTGATTTTTCTTCCACCGTTAAAGAAGTAAGCCACATAAT
>JBGOYX010000023.1:0-6632 GCA_041479865.1 Minisyncoccia bacterium | reverse complement strand
TCTTTTGAACCGAAAATTATTATAGAAAATATTGATAAATCGCGGATTAAAAAAATAGATAAAGGAGTATTGGAAAATCTGATTTTTCATCTTGGTTTAATTGAAATTCCCAGCTATTGGAAAACAACCTGTTCGCCCGAAATTATTATCAAAGCAGGTTCTTTAAATAAAGAGCAAATAAGATGGTGGAAAGATTTAATAATTAAAGGAATGGGCCAGTTTTTTTACGAAAATAAAATTGACTGGCGAAAACCTGATTTTTTGAAAATAGAATGTGAAAGTGATGAAAAATATAAAAAGTTTAATGGGAAATTGAAAAATCGGCACTTGGTGCCATTTGCCGGAGGAAGAGATTCAATTGTCACCTTGGAAAGCCTAAAAAAGACCGCCAGTCGGCGGAAAAATATAGCTTTGTTTTTGGTAAATCCTACTAAACAAATAAAAAAAGCTGTTAGAAAAAACGGTATAAAAAAACAAATTATTGTCAAACGGATGGTTGATAAAAAGCTTCTAGAACTTAATAAAAAAGGATATTTGAATGGACACACTCCTTTTACGGCGGTTTTGTCTTTCTTGAGCGTTTTTTGCGCCGTTTTGTTTGATTACAAAAACATTGTTTTTTCAAACGAAAGAAGCGCTGAAGAGGGTAATGTAAAATATTTAGGAAAAATAATCAATCACCAATGGGCAAAAAGTTTAAAATTTGAAAAGATGTTTAAATTTTATTGTAAAAAATATCTGGCGAAAAATATAAATTATTTCAGTTATTTGAGAAAATACGGCGAATTGGAAATATCAAAAATACTTACAAAATATCCAAAATATTTTCCTGTTTTTTCCAGTTGCAATGCCAGTATGAAAATTGGAGCTCGCCAAAAAAGGTGGTGCGGGAATTGCCCTAAGTGTTTATTTGTTTATTTAACTCTGTATCCATTTTTAGAAAAAAAACAGCTTTTGAAAATTTTCGGCAAAGATATTTTTGAAAATAAACAATTATTGCCAACTCTGAAGGCTTTATTGGATATAACCAAAGTAAAACCCTTTGAATGCGTCGGCACAAAGAGAGAAAGCAAGTTAGCTTTTAAATTAAGTTTGAAAAAGGCGAAAAAAGAAAACAAAATTCCTTATCTATTAACCCTTCACCTTTAGCCAAAGGTGAAGGGTTGACAAAAATCAACAACCTGCAATAATTGTATTAATTGTATTAAAAGGAGGAGTATAATGAGAAGAATAGAAAGCTTAGTAGTTCCTTTGATTATCATTTGCTTTATCAGCTTCGCATGCGCAATTGTCCTGTATTTTGTCGGTATGGAATATCCCACAGTGGGATGTCTTACCGGCGACTGCCTATTTCCAAATTCAACCCCTTTATGGGTTGTAGCGCTTGGTTTTGCTATTCTTAGCGTTCTCTGTATCCTTGGCACCTTTGGCGCCTGGGGAATAGCAATCTGGAGCTACAAGAAGCACTAACAGCACCTTTCACGTATGGGGGCAAAGCAGCCTGGTATTAAAAGTTGTGGTGGTTACATATTAAAGGATGTGGTGGTTCGACACACCACCTCCACTTGACTAGGATATTTCCACCCGCAACGCCTCCTAACGGCCCAGACTGCTTGCCCCCGCCCATAGTACATTATGCCTATCATGTTTCATGAGTGATGGGCTTTTTTATTTTAAAAAAGTTAAACTTGTGCTATCTTAAAAATAAGATGAACTTAGACGAATTAAAAGACCCCATAGGAAAGCTTTTAGCTTCCTACGGGGCAAGTAAAAAAATATTAGTTCTTGGTCTTGGTAGAGAGGGGATTGATAATTTTTTATTTTTAAGAAAGTTATTTCCAAAAAAAAATATTGGTATAGCAGATAGAAATGAGAAAATCGCCTCATTGGCGATCCACAGACGAGGCGGAATTAAGTGGCATTTAGGCAAGAACTACCTAAGAGCATTAAAAAATTATGATATGATAATCAAGTCGCCGGGAATTCCTTTTAAAATTTTGCCAAAAACTGCTCTTAAAAAAATTACTTCTCAAACCGAAATTTTCTTTGAAAATTGTCCTGGAAAAATTATTGGAATAACCGGAACTAAAGGAAAAAGCACAACCGCCTCTTTGATTTATAAGATATTAAAGCAGGGAAGAGTAAAAGCGCATTTGGTGGGGAATATTGGAAAACCTGTTTTAAATCTTTTAATTCCTAAGGAATCAAGGTTTTACCGAGCAAAGCGAGGTAAGTTCTTATTTTCAGCTACCCCAAAAGATGCCTATGTTTACGAACTATCCAGCCATCAATTGTATAACCTTAAAAAATCGCCTCAAATCGCCGTCTTTTTAAATGTCTATCCTGAACATCTTGATTATTACAGAAATTTCAATGATTATTTTAAAGCAAAACAGAATATTGCCAGATATCAAAAAAAAGAAGATTACTTTGTTTATAATTCCAGAGACCCTTTAGTTAAAAGGACGGCTGAAATTTCCAAAGCCAGAAAAATCCCTTTTGATTCAATAGAAGTTGAAAAGATTATTAAAAAAAGAGAAATTCCCTTAATCGGGAAGTTTAATCTTCAGAACATAAAAGCAGCTATTGCTGTCGGAAAAATATTTAAAATATCAAATGAAAATATTAAAAAAGCAATAAAAGAATTTAAGCCTTTATCTCACAGATTAGAGTATGTCGGAGAATTTAAAGGCATAAAATTTTACAATGATGCTTTGTCAACGATTCCCGAAACTGCTATTGCCGCCATTGATGCTTTAAAACCTGACGTTCAAACGATTATTGTGGGCGGTTTTGACAGAAAAATTGATTTCAAAGAATTGGCAAAGAAAATTTTAAAAAGTAAAATAAAAAATATAATTTTGTTTCCAACGACAGGAGAAAAAATTTGGAAAGAAATTATTAAACAAGCTAAGGGTAAAAAATTACCAAAACCGTTTTTTATAGATAATATGCCGGCAGCCGTAAAATTGGCTTACGAAAATACCAAAAAAGGAAAAATCTGCTTACTTTCCACAGCTTCAACCAGCTTCAGTATTTTCAAAGATTATAAAGAAAAAGGAAATTTGTTTAAAAAATACGTCAAGAAATATGCCTACATTTAAAAAAAGTAGTCGTGCGGATTATGTTTTATTAATTGTAATAGTTGTCTTGGTGCTTTTTGGCATATTGATTATTTCAAGTGTCTCAACGGCTCTTTCTCTTAAAAGATTTGGCAATACTTATTCTTTCTTAGTCCACCAATTAGTTTTTGGGATATTCCCGGGCATAATTTCAGCTTTTTTATTTTTTAAAATCCCGTTATCTTTTTTAAAAAAATGGGCTTTACTTTTTCTCTTAATAAATCTGGTTTTATTAGTAATGGTTTTTATGCCGAAAATCGGAACCAGTATTGGCGGAGCAGCCAGATGGATATCTTTGGGTAAAATAACTTTTCAACCGTCGGAATTTTTAAAATTGACTTTTATTTTATATTTAGCTGCTTGGTTAGCAAGTAAAGCTGAAAAAGAAAAAAGGACAAATTTAGTTGCCTTTTTAATGGTAATAATTTTAGTCAGTCTGCTTTTATATTACCAACCCGACATCAGCACATTGGGAATAATTATTATTACTGCAGCTCTTATGTATTTTTTAGCCAAAACTCCTTTGTGGCACAGCGTTTTTATAGTTTTGGCGGGAACGGGGGGATTATTAGCTTTAATAAAACTTGCTTCTTATAGATTTAATCGGTTTTTGGTCTTGCTGAAACCGGAAACTGATCCTTTGGGCATTGGTTATCAAATAAAACAGGCATTAATTGCGGTAGGGTCGGGCGGAATTTTCGGTTTGGGCTTGGGGATGTCGCGTCAAAAATTCGGTTTTTTACCTCAGACAATGTCTGATTCAATTTTTGCCATTTTTTCTGAAGAGATGGGCTTTGTCGGTTCTTTTGTTTTAATTTTTCTTTTTTTACTTTTTTTGTGGCGCGGGTTTGAAATCTCAAGAAAAGCCAAAGATAAATTTTCTCAATTTCTCTCTTTGGGAATAACTTTCTGGATAACAATTCAAGCTTTCATTCATATAGGTTCAATGATTGGAATTTTTCCTCTTACCGGCTCTCCTTTGTCTTTTATCAGTTATGGCGGTTCACACTTAATAGCTGAGATGGCTGGAATTGGAATTTTGCTTAATGTGTCTAAAAATGTTTAAAATTATATAATTATTATATGATTATTATATGAAGATACTTTTTACCGGTGGCGGCACCGGAGGCCATGTTTTTCCACTAGTGGCCGTCGTCAGGGGAATTAGAAGAATTTGTCCCGAAGCTGAAAGAAAAAAACTCAAGTTTTTTTATCTTGGGCCGAGAGATCCCTTTGCGTCAATTTTTCTTTCTCACGAAGGAGTAGCAGTAAAAGAAATTATGACCGGAAAAATCAGGAGATATTTGCATTGGAAAAATATTTTAGAGAATATTTTTGATATTTTCTTTAAAATTCCCCTTGGAATAATCCAGGCATTTTTTTATGTTTTCACCATTGCTCCCGATGCCATTTTCAGTAAAGGCGGTTACGGTTCAATCCCGGCTACAATTTCCGGCTGGTTATTGTGGGTACCGATCTTTTTACACGAATCGGATTCCACTCCCGGGCTGGCTAACCGTTTTTTAAGCAAATTATCTTCCAAGATTTTTATTTCCTATCCGGAAACGGAATATTTTTCGCCAAAAAAGATAATTTGGTCAGGCAATCCAATCAGAAAAGAAATCTTAAGGGGTACGAAAGAAGAAGCAAAAAATTTATTCAAATTAACGCTTCAAAAACCTATAATCCTGATTCTGGGAGGCTCTCAGGGGGCCCAAAGAATCAATGATTTAATTTTGAATATCTTGCCCGAACTTTTGCCAAGTTTTGAAATCATCCACCAAAGCGGAGAAAATAATTTTAAACAAGTCAGAGCCGAAGCTGAGGTCGTTGTCCCGAAAGAACTTAAGCCGTATTACCACATAATTCCTCTTTTAAAGGAAATAGAGTTGTCCCAGGCCTATGCCGCCGCGGATTTAATAATTTCTCGGGCGGGTTCCGGAATTATTTTTGAAATTGCGGCGGTCGGGAAACCTTCTATCTTAATTCCTTTCCCCGAAGCTGCCCAAGACCACCAGTTAATGAATGCTTTTTTATATTCTCAGGCAGGGGCGGCTGTCGTTATTGAAAAAGAAAATTTCAAAAGACATTTCTTCTTGGAAAAAATAAAATATCTTTTTTCTCATCCCGATGAACTGGAAGTTATGGCTCAAAAGGCAAAAGAATTTGCCAAGCCCGATTCTGCCGAAATAATCGCAGAATATTTAATCAGTTATTTAACTAAATCCCGTTAGAAATCTCTAATTTCTAAAATATGCTGAATAAAATAAGAACAAGAATCGCTCCTTCGCCAACCGGATTTTTGCATATCGGAACGGCCAGAACCGCACTATTTAACTATTTATTCGCCAAGAAAAATCAGGGAAGTTTTGTTTTAAGAATTGAAGATACGGACTTGGAAAGGTCAGATATTAAATTTGAAGAAGATATTATAGAAAGTTTGAAATGGTTGGGAATTGAATGGAATGAAGGTCCCGATATTGGCGGAGATTTGGGTCCCTATAGACAATCGGAAAGGCTGAAAAGTTATGCCAAATACTTGGAAAAACTCTTGAAAGAAGATAAGGCATATTATTGTTTCTGTGGAGAAGAGGAGCTGGAAGCTCAAAGAGAATACGCAATGAGTATCGGTCAGTCCTGGCATTACAATGGAAAATGCGCCCAGTTATCAAAAGAAGAGGTTAAAAAATTGATATCTGAAGGGAAATCATCAATTATCAGATTTAGGGCGCCAGCAAAAAAGGTGGAATTTAACGATTTAATCAGGGGAAAAATAGAATTTGATGCTGCTTTAATAGGGGATTTTTCTTTAGCTAAAAACTTGAATACGCCTTTGTATAATTTTGCTGTAGTGATTGATGATTTTGAAATGGAAATTTCTCATGTCATTCGGGGCGAAGATCATCTTTCCAACACACCAAAACAAATTTTAATCCAAGAGGCCCTCGGCTTTCCCCGGCCGGAATACGCCCATTTGCCTTTGATCTTAGGGCCAGACCGGACGAAAATGAGCAAAAGGCAGGGGACGGTTGCTATTTCTGAATATAAAAAAGCAGGTTATCTTTCAGAGTCTTTGGTTAATTTTATGGCTTTTTTGGGTTGGAATCCGGGCACTGAAAGAGAAATTTATTCAATGCCTTCTTTAATTAAGGATTTTTCTTTGGAAAACGTTCAAAAAGGAGGGGCAATTTTCAATATTAAAAAATTAGAATCATTAAATGGTTTTTATATCCGTCAAAAATCAGTTGAAAAATTAACCGAAATTTGCTTTCCTTATTTAATTACGGCTGGCTTTATAAAATCTCATGAGGAAGTTGAAAAATTTCATTTAGGAAAGCCGCATTTTGAAATTATTCAAACTAAAGAAGTTATTGAACTTTCTGTTTTGGAAAAAATCGTCGCTCTTTATCAAGAAAGGTTGAAGAAATTATCTGAAATTACGGAATTAACCGATTTTTTCTTCAAAGATAAACTGGAATATGATATAAACTTATTAAAGTGGGGGCAAAT
>JBGOYX010000022.1:0-6854 GCA_041479865.1 Minisyncoccia bacterium | reverse complement strand
TCTACTTCGGTTACTCCGCAAGGAATACCGATAATTATTCTTGGTCTTGGATTTAAAATAAATTTCTTTTTTTGGGCTTTTTCAATAAAATATCTCAGCATTTGTTCCGTCACTTCAAAATCAGAAATTACTCCTTGAACCAAGGGCCTGGTCGCCACAATATGGCCCGGGGTTCGACCTACCATTTTTTTAGCTTCCTCCCCTATGGCTAAAATCTGACCGGTTTTTTGGTTCACGGCTACCACTGATGGTTCATGAATAACAATTCCCCTGCCCCGAACATAAACCAAAGAAGTAGCTGTCCCCAAATCAACGGCAATGTCCTCTGAAAATATCCTCCAAATTTTATCTAACATATCTTGTTATTTGATTTGATTTTATTAATTTGAATCTATTTTTATCTCTTTGTTTAACCTCTACACTGTTATTCTTCAACGTTCGTTCACTTATTACAATTCTTGTGGGTATCCCGATTAAATCGCAATCGGCGAATTTTTCACCCGGTGTTCTATCTTCCCTATCGTCATATAATATTTCTATTTTTTCTTTATTTAAAATTTGATAAATCTTTTCTGCTTCTTTTTTAACTTTTTGATTATTTTCAATTCTAATTAGGTGGACGTCAAATGGAGCAATTTCTTTTGGCCAAATAATTCCTTTTTCATCATTAAAAATTTCAACGACTGCCCCCATTAACCTCCCAAGTCCTATTCCATAACAACCCATCTGGACTAATTTTTCTTTTCCGTCTTTATCTTTAAAATAAAAATTAAATGCTTTTGAAAATCTATCGCCCAATTTAAAGATATTTCCCACTTCAATCGCCTTTTTTATCTCTAATTTTTTGTTTTTACAATTCGGGCATTGATATTTTTCTTCTTTGATTATTTCTTTGTTAATGGCTATTTTACACTTCGGGCAGAGATAAATTTCATCTTCGCCAAAAGGAGTTATTGTTTGAAACTCGTGGGAATATTTAGAAAAAGCTCCCCCCGATGATAGGGTTAAAAAAGTATATTTCTCCAAGCCGCATCTTTTAAAAATTGTGAAATAAGCTTTTTTTACTTTTTCATAATAATTATTTAATTCTTTCTCATTAGAATGGAAAGAATAAAGGTCTTTCATGATAAATTCTATAACTCTTAATAAGCCTGATTTGGAACGTAATTCATCTCTAAATTTATCTTGAATTTGAAAAACAAAAAATGGCAAATCCTTGTAGGATTTAACAAATTTTTTAACTAAAGGAGTAATAATTTCTTCGTGAGTCCAGCCCAAACTCAAATCCTTGCCGCTTCTGTTTTTCAATTTAAACATTTCTGGATATTGCCAGCGGTTTGTTTTTTGCCAGATTTCTTTAGGATGAATAGTTGGTAATAAAACTTTTACCCCGCCGATATTATTCATCTCTTCTTTTATAATTTTTTCGATTTTTTCCAAAACCAAAATTCCCAAAGGTAAAAAAGAATAAACACCAGCCATTAACTTATCGATAAATCCGGCTCTGATTAAAAGCTGCGCATTAATACTCTGCTCGTCTTTTGGCGATTCTTTTTGCGTCTTTGTGAAAAGTTGCGATTGCCTCATAAATTTTTAAAATAATCTGGCGACGTCTTTTATTGTTACTAAAACCATTAATAAAATTAATGCCATAAAAAATACTGCGGTAACTCTTTCTTCAATTTTAGGGGAAATCGGTCTTCTTCTTAAAGCTTCTATTCCGAGAAAAAGAAGTTTGCCTCCGTCAACCGCCGGAATCGGTAAAATATTGAAAATGGCAATATAAATAGCTATCATTCCAACGAATTGCAAAAAATAACTTACTCCCAATTTACTGACTTGGGTAAATAAGTGAAATACTCCGACCGGTCCCATCAGTTCAACTCCCGAGGGCTTTCCTCCGATTATATTTTTTATTGCTTGACCGTAACCTTGGATTACGGCTCCTGTCATATTAACCGTTGCTAAAATCCCCTGCCAAGGAGATAAATACCAAGGATAAGATTTTATTGTTGTTCTGATTAAAGCAATGCCCATCGGGCCTTCACCTGTTGGAGGAGACGAACGAGGCATAATTTTTACTTCAAAAACTTCTTTTCCCCTCTCAATTGTCAAAGTGATTTCTTTCCCTAAATTATTATTGGTGATTTCTTGAACTTCTTTTATTTTATTAACCGCAATTTTTTGATTGTCAATTATTACTTCTTTTATTGCGTCTCCGGGATTCAATCCCGCAATTTGAGCGGGAGAGCCGGCTGAAATACTGGTGATTTGAACTTTAGTATCTGCCAAATTTGAGTTGACTTCGTCCCCGATAGCAACCGAAGTTCCCAAATTAAAAACAACACTGAAAAGAATCGCCGCTATTATCCAGAAAGAAAGTACTCCGCCAAAAGCGATTAAAGCCCTTTTTGGAACCGACTGATTGGAAAAACTCCTAGGGTCGTCGGTTTTCCCGATTTCTCCCGGCATTTTAACAAAAGCTCCTAGGGGTAAAAGATTCAAAGAATAAATAGTTTCTCCTATTTTTTTCCCAAAAATTCTTGGCGGAAAACCAATACCGAATTCCTCCACTTTCACGCCGAATTTTTTAGCTATAATAAAGTGGCCGAATTCGTGAAGTGTTACTAACCCTATTAAACTAAATAAAGCAATTAAAATAGTTAAAAACATAAGATCACTCCATTATTTCTTTTTTCTTTTTTTCGCCTATTTTTTCAATTTTTTCCCCATATTCGTCAATTAAATCCTGGAGCTCGTCTTTCGCCCTGAATTTATCGTCTTCTCTCACCTTTCCCTCCCTGAATTTATTTTGAACTTCCTCCCAAACATCATCTCTCCAGTGCCTCATAGTTTTTCTCGCTTCTTCTTGTTTTTCAGAGATTAAACGAATTAAATTTTTTCTGTATTCCTCGCTCAATGGGGGTAAATTTATTCTAACTACATCTTTATCAACGATGGGATTCGCCCCAGTGCCGGTTTTTTCTAAAGATTTTACAATCCCTTCCATGTATGATTTGTCCCAAGGCTGGATTAAAATTTGCTTTGGCTCCGGAATAGAAATCGCCGCTAACTGTTTCAAAGGAAAGCGCTGGCCGAAACAATCAACAACGACATCTTCAACTAAAGAAGGAGTCGCTCTTCCCGTCCTGATTTTCGCCAATTCCCTTTCTAAAAATGAAAAAACTTTATCTAATTCGGGTTTTATTTTATTGATAAAATCTTTGTAATTTATAATCTCTTTATCTTGCATATTTGGCTACAATTCCAACATTAATATTTCCAAAACTAACCTTTGATTGATATTGGTTGTTGAAAGTAAAAAGTTGGTTTCTTGGATTTTTTCAATTATTTTCTTTATTTTATTTAAAGAATCTAAGTTTTTTTGATTAATTTTTTCAAATAAAATATTTCTAAAATAAGACAGCCAAACTTCTAAAATTTCTTTTAAATTATTTTTTTGAGCCAATTCTTTGGCGTATTGAAACTTATCAGCTAAATCTAGGCTTAAAATCTTATCGGCTGTTTTTATATTTTTTTGCCATTCTTCTAATTTTTCTGAACTAGAAATAAAATCTATTGCCCTGCCAGGTCTCCCCATAGAAATTTTTAATATTTCCTGGATTTTCCCCTCATTTATTTTTTCTTTTTTTAAATAATTTTCAATTTCTTTTTGGGAAACGGGATAAAACTTAATACTTTGGCAACGGGAAAGAATAGTTGAAAGTAAAGAATCGGGATGCTCGGTAATCAAAACCAGATAAGTGTTTTCTTTTGGCTCCTCAAGTGTTTTTAAAAAACAATTCTGCGCTTCTTGATTCATCAAGTGCGATTTATCTATTATCGCCACTTTTAAAGGAGCAGCATAGGGTTTTAAGGACAATTTCCAAATCAGTTCCCTAATTTGAGAAATCTTAATTTCTTTTTCTTCGGGTTCAATTAAGATTAAATCGGGATTTTTTTCTAATTTAACATTTTCTCCAAATAATAATTGAATCCATTCCAAAGCGACTTTTCTTTTACCCACTTTTTCTGGGCCAGAAAACAAATAAGCATGGGATATTTTCCCGAGTTCAGCTGATTTTTTTAAAAACTGCCACTGTTTTTGATGCCCCACTATCATTTACTTTTTAGACATTATACTTTTTTTATATACTTCTAAGTTCTCCAGAACTACTCCCGTTCCTTTTGCGACGCAAAGTAATGGTTCATCTGCCAAAAAACAGGGGACACCGGTATACTGAGAAATTCTTTCGTCAATATTTCTTAAAAGCGCTCCCCCTCCAGAAATAACCATTCCTTTATCCATAATATCAGCCGATAATTCGGGAGGAGTATCTCTTAAAACTAATTTAATAACCTGGGTAATTTCATCCAAAACATCCGAAATTGCTTGGCAAACTTCGTTGGATGAAATTTTGATTGTCCGCGGCAGTCCTAAAATCAAATCTCTTCCTCTAATTTCCAAAAATTTCTCTTCTTTTTCAGGAAGAGCCGTGCCAATTTTTATTTTTATTTCTTCAGCGGTCTGTTCTCCTATCGCTAAATTATATTTTTTTCTGATATATTCTGAAATCGCCAAATCAATTTTATCTCCAGCCACTCTGGCAGATTTAGCACAAACTATTCCTCCCAAAGAAATTACCGCCACTTCTGCCGTCCCCCCCCCAATATCTACAATCATATGGCCAGAACAAGAATTAATGGGGATACCGGCGCCAATAGCAGCCAGAATCGGTTCTTTGGCGATATAAACCGCTTTAGCGCCTGCTGAAATTCCGGCTTCAATAACCGCTCTCCTTTCAGTTGAAGTAGCTCCGGCTGGAATTCCAATCATTAATTCTGGTTTCAAAAAGCGAAATCTCCCTGAAACTTTTTCAATAAAATATTTCAGCATTGCCTGGGTGACCCTGAAATCAGCGATTACTCCGTCTTTCAAAGGTCGGTAAACCCTGATAGTATCTGGAGTTCTTCCTGTCATTTCTTTTGCTGCTTTTCCTACAGCTAAAATTTTATTTTCAGAAATAGCCACTGCCACAACTGACGGTTCTTGCAAAACCGGCCCCTTTTTGGGAAGAAAAACAACTGAATTACAAGTCCCCAAATCAATTCCAATTTTTGTTATGGGCATAATTTTTTAATATTTTTAACTCTTTTATCTTAACTTAAAATTTAATTTTTAGCAACCTTACTTAATGTAGCTCCAACTAAAACCACGAAAACTCCTCCCAGAATAAATAAAAGTTGGTAGCCTAAAAAACCTATAATTATGCCTGATATTAAAGCACCCAAAGCTGTGCCCAAAGGTGAGAAAATCGTGTCAATAGCTCCTGCCTCTTCTGAATTTTCTTTTAATTTTTGTGATACTAATCCTGAACGACCGGAATCGCAAATAAAAGAGCCTCCTGACTGGAAAAGGTTAATTATTATAAAGGATAGAAAATTTAAAAATGGCAAAAAGGCGCCATAGAGAATTGAAAAAATACCAGCAATAATTCCTCCTTGGAAAATACTTTTTTCGCTTTTTAATTTTTCAAGACGACGTATTAGATAAATTGAGAGTAAAGAAAACAGAAAACAAAGCATTGCTGTAATAACTATAATTGTATTTTGTGACCAATATAATACATCTTTTAGAGATAAAATTCCAAATCCCTGATAAAAACCGCTCAAAAGCAAAACAGAAAAAGAAATCAAAACAGGAAATAAAATATCTCTTTTTTTTATTTTTTGAAAAACTATTTCGTAATTATGGCTAAATGATTTAAAGTTAAAATATTTATCCAAAGGTTTAATCTCTTTTCTTCCCAATTTAAAAAAACAATAAATAGCTGTTAAAATTTGAATCGCCACGCTAAAAATAAAAACACTAATAAAGCCGAATTTTAAGATAAAAACAGCGCCGATGACCGGAGCAACAGCGCCAGCATAATAAGGAGCAGAATAAAACCAACCAAAAGCCCGATTATAATTTTCTAGGGGAGATGAAATTAAAATCGCTCTCATTGAAACAAAAAATAAAGCAGCTGAAATTCCTAAAACTATCTGACATAAATAAAAAACGGCTAAATTTTTAATAAAAATCATTCCCAAAGCATAAATGCCGTAACCTAAAATTCCTATAACTGCTAAAGTTGTCGGCTTTATTCTGTGATTTAAAAAACCGACAATCGGAGAAAAAAAAGCGATTGGCAGATAAATAAAAAGATAAGTGTATCCGACTTGAGGCAAAGAAAAACCTTTATTGGCTAAATATAAAGGAAAATAGAGAGAGAAAATTCTGTATCCGAACATTAAAAGAAAAAGTGATATTGTCACGTCTCTGGTAATCTTTTCAATTTTCGGAAAGAATGGCATATATAATATTTTAGCAGTTTTTGAATTTATTTAAAATTAAAAGGTGCTCGATCTCAAAATATAATTCACCATTTGGTCTGCGACTTCAAATTGAGGTATAATAAATATTGATAATAATTTTATGACCAAACGCACTCGGACGATTCTATTTTACATTTGTGTTTTTTTATTTCTCTTGGTTTCTCCCCTGATAATTCTTTATTCTCAAGGCTATAGGATTGATTTTAATCCGCCAGCTGAAGGCAAAACATTAACTAAAACCGGTGGATTTTTTTTGAAAATTGAACCGAAACAAACCGAAATTTATATTAATAAAAATTTAGCAAAAAAGACAGATTTTTTCTTCGGCTCGGTCTTGATTGAAAATCTTCTGCCCAGAAAATATAATATTTTAATAAAAAAGGATAGTTATCAGGATTGGGAAAAAAACTTGGAAGTGAAAGAGAATTTAGTAACCGAAGCAAAAAATATTGTTTTAATCCCAAAAAACCTGAATT
>JBGOYX010000021.1:0-7234 GCA_041479865.1 Minisyncoccia bacterium | reverse complement strand
TTTTAAAGGAAGGATTAAAAAGACTGAAGTCAGATTCAGAAAAGAAAGTTGATTCTCAATTTGTTTTAAACTCAATGGAGATTTCAAAAAAAATTGAGGAGAATTCTTTTGGTGAAATTGGCTTAGTTTCTTGGCCAGAGATTAATCCGAGGGGAATAAAAGATAAGGCATATATTATTTTTAAGAAAGAAGGAAAACCACTCCATTTTCAAGCAATAACTGATAAAATTAATCAGTTAAAACTTTCTTTGGAAGAAAGACCGGCTTTAATTCAGACCGTTCACAATGAGCTAATTAAAGATCCTCGGTTTGTCTTGGTCGGTAGAGGCACCTATGCTTTATCTGAATGGGGGTATTTCCCAGGGCAGGTAAAAGATGTGATTTTGAAAGTTTTTAAAGAGACAAAAAAACCCTTAACCAAAGAAGAAATTTTAGAAAAAGTTCTATCTCAAAGATTGGTTAAAGAAAACACTGTTTTACTTAATTTAAATAACAAAAAATACTTTTTAAGAAATTCTCAGGGAAAATATTGGGTAAACCCCGTAAGAGAGGCATAAGATACCGATTATTTTCAAAAATATTAATTTCTCTAAAGGGATAAAAGAAGTTTCATATGTTTTCTGAATTATTCGGAACCGTTAATTGGAGCTCTCTTTATTTGACTCTTGACTCTATTTGGTTGGTTATTAAAATCTGGTGGTGGGCTGTTTTACCTTTTTTATTATTTAAGCCTTTTTTATATTTTTGGAAATGGTGGCGAAATGAAATTTGGTTGAAGACGGTATTCAGGCCGGTTGTATTTGAAATCAGAATACCGAAAGAATCGATAAAACCGATAAGGGCGATGGAAAATGTAATGGCAGCTATCCACGGGGTGGTTTATCATCCGCCTGATTGGTGGGAAGAATGGATTGATGGTCAACTGCAAACTTCAATTTCTTTTGATATTATTTCAATCGGAGGAGAGATTCATTTTTATACCAGATTCCATAAGGCCTATCGCGATGGAGTAGAATCTGCTATTTACTCCCAATATCCGGAAGCTGAAATTCAGGAGGTTGATGATTATACAAAATATGTTCCTCAGGACATTCCAAATAAAGATTGGGACCTTTGGGCAACAGATTATTTACTCGCTAAAAAAGATCCCTATCCGATTAAGACCTATCCCAAATTTGAAACAGAGCAGGAAAAAGAACCAGAAAAAGTGGTTGACCCGGTAGCTAATTTATTGGAAGGTTTTGCCAAAATAAAACCCGGGGAACAGTTTTGGATTCAGATGAGATCTACTCCTCTTTCAGAACCGGATAAAAACCACTCTTATGGTGTCTTTCTGAAAGAAGGAGAAAAAATAAGGGATTTAGTTGCTAAAAGGCCGGAAGAACCGAAACCAAGACCAATGCTTCAGGATGCAGCCAGTATTTTAATCAGCGGAAAAGTGCCGGGAGTAGATGATGTAAAAAAAGAGGAATTTATTATAGCGCCTGAAATGAGAATGACGCCGGGAGAAAAAGACATTGTTGCCGGTATAGAAAATAAAATTTCAAAACCGGCTTTCAGCGTCGGGATCAGATTTATTTATCTTGGTAAAAGAGACGTCTTTTTCAAGCCGAACTTCAGGTTGGGATTTAATTTTTTTAATTGTTATGCCACGGCCAATCTTAATGCTTTATTCCCTTGGGGTGACGCTTTAACTAAAATTCATAAATCTTGGTTTTTGCCCTTGAATCTCTTGGAAAACCGAAGGCACTATTTAAGATGCCGAAAATTATTCCGGCAATATAAAGAGAGATTTAATTTTCTTTTCCCGAGAATAGGAGGAGACAAGGGAATTTTTGTTTTAAATACCGAAGAACTGGCATCCCTTTTTCATTTTCCATCTTGGCGGGTATCTCCAGTGGCAGGGGTGTCTCGTGTGGAAGTTAAAAAGGGACCTCCATCGGAAATTCCAACTGAGTAATCTATGTTTAATTCCAACAACGAAATAACTTATTTTGCCGAAACAACCTTCCGTAACCAAAGGAAGCGCTTTGGCATTAGAACAGACGATAGAAGAAGACATATGTATCTCATTGGAAAAACTGGCATGGGAAAAACAGTAATGATGGAAAATATGGCTATTCAGGATATTCAGGAAGGCAGAGGAGTGGCTTTTGTTGATCCTCACGGCGAAGCGGCTGAAAAATTATTGGATTTTATTCCTTCAAAAAGAGTTAATGATGTGATTTATTTCAATCCGGCTGATATTGATTTCCCCTTTGCTTTCAATGTTATGGAACAAATTGATCCCGCAAGCAGACATTTAGTGGCGTCAGGTTTAATGGGAGTTTTTAAAAAAATATGGCCCGATGTTTGGTCAGCCAGAATGGAATATATTTTGAATAATGCCGTTTTGGCTCTTTTGGAATATCCGAATTCCACACTTTTGGGCATAAATAGAATGTTGGCTGATCCCGATTATCGGAAAAAAATAGTTGAAAGGGTAACCGACCCGGTAGTGAAAAGTTTTTGGGTTCAAGAATTCGCCAGATATACTCAAAGATATGAAAGTGAAGCAACGGCCGCAATTCAAAACAAAGTCGGCCAGTTTATTTCCAACCCTTTAATCAGAAATATTATCGGTCAGGTGAAATCAAAAATTGATATGAGAAAACTTATGGATGAAGGGAAAATTTTGATTGCCAATATCTCAAAAGGAAAAGTTGGAGAAGATAATTCAAGATTGTTGGGCGCTTTGGTGATTACAAAGTTGCAGTTGGCTGCTATGTCGCGGGTTGATATTCCCGAAGAAAAAAGAAATGATTTTTATTTATATGTTGATGAATTTCAGAATTTCGCCACAGATGCTTTTTGCAATATTTTATCTGAAGCCAGGAAATATAGATTAGTTTTAATTTTAGGGAATCAATATATTGCTCAATTGGAGGAAATGACCCCGACCGGCAAAAGTACAAAGGTAAGAGAAGCTGTTTTTGGGAATGTCGGAACAATTGTAACTTTTCGGGTAGGGGCTGAGGATGCTGAATTTTTAGAAAAGGAATTTATGCCTGAATTTTTGGCTCAAGATTTGGTTAATTTAGGAAAATACAATGTTTATTTGAAACTAATGGTTGATGGTTTAGCCGGCAGGCCCTTTTCAGCCGAAACCCTGCCGCCAATTTTAAAAACAGAAGAAACAAACAGAGAAAAAATTATTCATGTTTCCAGAGAAAGATACGGTACTTCAAAGAAAATTATTGAAGATAAAATTACCAAATGGGCTGGGGAAATAAAATTACCGGCAGCCCCTCCTCAACCTGCCTCACAGGTTTTATACGATGTTCAGTGTGCTTTGTGCGGGAAATGGACAAAGGTAGTTTTTCCGCCTTCGGGCAATCGGCCGGTCTATTGCAAATCTTGTTTAAAAAAAGTTGAAAGCGAAAGGGAAATTAAAAAAACTTCTTTACCTCCTCAGACTCCCGTCCGCCAAAATTCCAGAGAAATCTGGGTGGGAAACGAGAAAAATTTGGGAGAAAAGAATATTTCTTTACGAGAGGCGACAGGAAAAGAACCTGTTTCTTTTTCATCTTCAAAAAAAAGCGAAACCAAAGAAGAAAGACCGAGAAAAAAGGTTGATTTAGCGGGTTTGAAAGAAATTTTAGAAAAAGCGTTAAAGAAAGAAAAACCGTGAAGACATTAAATAATTTTAATTTTAATAATCAAAGAGTTTTAGTCAGATGTGATTTCAACTGCCCCCTTGATAAAAGGGGTAATATTTTAGATGATTTTAGGATAAAAGTTACTCTTCCCACAATTAAGTATTTGATTGAAAAAGGAACAAAAATAATTTTAATGAGTCATTTAGGGAGACCGGATGGAAAAATTGTAGAAAATTTACGACTTACACCGGTTCAAAAAAAATTAACAGAATATTTAGATTTTCCGGTAGCCAAAACTCAAGATTGCGTAGGAAAAAAAGTAGAGGGTATGATTTCGCAAGTGAAAGCGGGCGAGATTTTGTTATTAGAGAACATTCAGTTTCATCCCGGAGAGAAAAAGAATGATCCTGAGTTTGTTAAAACTTTAGCAAGTTATGGGGATATTTTTATAATGGAAGCATTTGGACAGGCGCATCGAAATTATGCTTCAATTGCCGGCATTCCAAAATATTTACCTTCGGGAGCTGGATTTTTATTAGAGAAAGAAATTAAATTTCTATCCCAAATTATAAAAAACCCTAAAAAACCCTTGGTAGTAATTATCGGCGGGAATAAAGCCGAAGACAAGGCGAAAGTGATAGAAAGATTTTCTAATTTTTCTGATTTTTTACTGGTCGGAAATTTAGTGGCAAAAGAAATCAAAGAAAATAAAGTCAAAGTAGGTAATATGGAAAAAATTGTTTTCCCGATTTCAGATGAAAAAGTTTTTGATTTGGAAGAAAGAACAATCGAAATTTTTAAAGAAAAAATTTTTCAAGCAAAAACGGTTTTCTGGGCAGGACCTTTAGGGGAAATTGAAGAGGAAAAATATCAAAAAGGGACAATAGAAATCGCCAAAGCCATTATTAAAAGCAAAGCCTTTTCGGTTGTGGGAGGGGGAGACACAGTAGAATTTTTGAATAAAGTTGGATTAGCTGAAAAATTTAATCATGTTTCAACCGGCGGGGGAGCAATGTTAAACTTTTTGAGCGGTGAAAAATTACCCGGAATTGAAGCTTTAAAATAGTATGGAAATTAAGAATTTAAATAAAGTCGCCAATCGAATTTTAACTGCGATTAAAAACCAAGAAAAAATTATTCTTTACGGAGATGCCGATTTAGATGGTGTCAGTTCGGTTATTATTTTAGAAGAAGCGATAAAAAATTTAGGCGGGAAAATAGCCTCCATTTATTTTCCCGACAGAGAAATTGAGGGTTATGGAATTACCGAGAAAGGTTTGAATTACCTAAAAATTTTTTCTCCAGCCTTATTAATCGCTTTAGATTTGGGAATAGGTAATTTTAAAGAAATAGAATTGGCTAAAAAATTAGACTTTAAAGTTATAGTTGTTGACCACCATGAAGTTTTAGATAAATTACCGAAAGCCGATATTATTGTTGATCCGAAACAAAAAGGAGACAAATATCCGTTTAAGGGACTGGCTACGGTAGGAATCGTATTCAAACTCTCAGAAATTTTACTGGAAAATCAATTAACGGAAAATTTAAAAAAGAATTTTTTGGAATTAACGGCTTTAGCTACTATAGCCGATATGATGCCCAAAGAATCTGATAATGAAATTTTCATTAGAGAAGGACTATTTTCTTTTGAAAAATCTTGGCGACCGGGAATTAAAGTTTTTTTAGATTCTGAACAATTTAAAAACTATCCAAATTTGACGCAAAAAGTTTCTAAAATTATCTCCGTTTTGAACGTCAGAGATGTAAACAATAATTTTCCCGCCAGTTTTCGGATTTTAACTTCATCTTCTTTAGAAGAGGCCAAAGAAATTTTTGCAAAACTAATCCAAAAAAGCGAATTGAGAAAAGAAAGAATAGCAGTTATTTTAGAAGAAACTGAGCGAAGAATTGCAAAAAAGGAAAATCCCATTATTTTTGAAGGAGATGTTAATTTTGAATTTACTTTAATTTCGCCAGTAGCTTCTCTTTTGTGTCAAAAATACCAAAAACCAACTTTTATTTATAAAAAATTGGAAAAAGAAAGCCAAGGGACGGTAAGAACGCCATCGGGAATAAACAGCGTTTTGTTGATGAAAAAATGCTCAAAAATCCTTTTGACTTATGGCGGCCATCCTTTAGCTTCAGGATTCAGGATAAAAAATGAAAATTTAGAAAAGTTTGAGAATTGTTTAACTAAAAATCTAAATAAAAAATGAAAAAGATAATAATTTACACCGATGGCGGTTCAAGAGGGAATCCGGGACCGGCAGCAATTGGCGTTGTTTTTTGTAATGAACATGGCCAAAAAATTAAGGAATATTCTGAATTTCTTGGCGAAGCCACTAATAATGAAGCCGAATACCAAGCTGTTGTTTTTGCTTTGAAAAAATTTAAAGCCCTTTTTGGCAAAAAATTAGCCCAGAGTTCAGAAATTGAATTAAAATCGGATTCCGAACTGATAGTAAAACAATTAAAAGGCGAATATAAAATTTTAGAGCCGGATATTCAGCAATTATTTTTACAAGTTTGGAATTTGAGATTGGATTTTAAAAATATAAAATTTAAGAGAATTCCCCGAGAAAAAAATAAAGAAACAGACAGATTGGTTAATGAGGCCCTTGATAGTACCGCTAAAAACCAAAAATTATTTTAATGTTAAACTAAAAACCCGTAAATTACGGGTTTTTAATTGTCCTAGTAAGTCTGTAAGCCGAATTCTGTCTGATTCCGTTCTTAGCGGAACGAGATGATTATCTGTCTGGTCCCGATGTTGCCATCGGGATCTGGCGAACTACTTTTCACCCCGTGAGATATTGATTTTCATCTCACTGGGCTCGTTCTTGCTCTTGAGTAAGAATTTAGCCGTTTCACCCCTGATATTACTATCAGGATTCGCCCTCTTCCCGATAAATCGGGATGGGCGCCCGAATCCTTTCGGATTCAAAGGCGTCTCTGTTCGCATCTCTAACCTCGCGGTCGACGGGTGTTACCCGCTACCCTTTTAACCCTTTTTAAGGAGTAAGAGTTCGGACTTTCCTCTCCCGATTTTAAACCGGGAGCAATCATCCAACTTACTAGGACATTTTTATTTTAACAATTTAAAAACCTTTTGTCAATAATCAGGTCAGGATTGTAAATTAAGAACAAAAATACTAAAATTGAAATATGATATTAAGGCGGCTAAAAATACTCCTAATTTTAATTTTGATAACAGAAATAGGGATTCTCGGCTTTTTTTATTTTCAGGAAATAAAAAAAATTGAAAATTTGTCTAAAAATGATTATTATGCTTCTTTGGAGATAGTCAGTGGGATTAAAACAGAAAAAGGAGTTCTTTCCTTTCCGGCCGTTTCCCCCTCTAATATTAAATTAGAATTAGTTGGCAGTTATAACACCCCCGGCGAGTCAGAGTTTGTTTTTGTCTCTGGAAATTTAGCTTATTTAGCTGATGGTTTTGCCGGAATTGAAATTTTTAACGTTTCCCAACCTGAAAATCCAAAATTAATCGGAAATTACGATACCCCTGGTTATAGTGAAGGCGTCTTTGTCGAAGGGAATTTAGCTTATATTTCTGATAAAGATGGCGGTTTTTTGAT
>JBGOYX010000020.1:0-7304 GCA_041479865.1 Minisyncoccia bacterium | reverse complement strand
ATTACTTCCCGTGGCACTTCTTATATTTTTTCCCAGAACCGCCCACGCACCAGAACAAGTTCGGTGCGGGGCTTCGCTTTGAATTATATTTTTTACAAGTTTTTTCCATGGCAATGTTTGTATTTTATCGGACGACCGTCAGGATGTTTCGCTCCGCAAGGACAAGGGTCGTTTCGACCCACTTTTTCTTTAAGTTTCGGCGTTTGAGAAACAGAAGAAGCAACCGGCTTTGTCGCAGTAAGACTAACTTTTAAAATTGTATTGGCGATACTTGATTCAAGGGTTTGAAGTAATCTCTGAAACATCTTATGGCCTTCGTTTTTGTATTCTACTAAAGGGTCTTGCTGACCGTAAGCTCTCAATCTGACCGAATCTCTTAAAGATTCCATATTTTCCAAATGTTCCATCCAAAGCATATCCAAAGTTCTTAAACTAACAATTTTTTCAATCTGACGCATATTTTCTTCTCCCACTTCTTTTTCTTTCTTTTCATAATCTTCTTTTGAAAAGCCGGCTTTCAACGCCATCTCCAAGACTTTTTCTCTCAATTCTTTTTCCGGTAAAGAAATAATTTCTTTTCTCTTCCGGTAAATCGTATCTCTGTGTTTATTTAAAACATCATCATATTCTAAAATGTGTTTTCTTAAATCAAAATTAAATCCTTCAATTTTTGACTGGGCATCCTCAATAGCTTTTGAAATAAGACCGGTTTCAATCGGCTGGTCTTCGGGGATCTTTAAAACGTTCATTAAAGATTTTATTCTGTCTCCGCCGAAAATTCGCATCAAATCATCTTCCAAAGAAACGAAAAATTGTGAAGAACCGGGATCCCCCTGCCTGCCCGCTCTTCCCCGAAGCTGATTGTCAATTCTTCTGGCTTCGTGCCTTTCGCTTCCGACAAGGTGTAAACCGCCCAATTCAATAATTTTTTTTGCCTCTTCTTGGTTCGACGGATTGCCACCCAAAATAATATCAACTCCCCTGCCTGCCATATTGGTTGCTATAG
This sequence comes from Minisyncoccia bacterium, assembly GCA_041479865.1. Taxonomy (GTDB): domain Bacteria; phylum Patescibacteriota; class Minisyncoccia; order Minisyncoccales; family JBGOYX01; genus JBGOYX01. The sequence goes on along the minus strand of JBGOYX010000020.1, from coordinate 6,298 downwards.
TTACCGCTCCTAATTTTCCCGCTTGAGCTATAATTTCTCCTTCTTTTTCGTGGTGCTTGGCGTTTAAAATCCTGTGAGAGATACCCTCTCTTTCCAGTAGTTTCCCCAAATACTCATTTTTTTCAATTGAGGTCGTGCCAACCAAAACCGGCTGACCGATTTCATTTCTTTCTTTTATTTCCCTGACTATTGCTGAAAATTTTCCTTCCAAGGTTTTGTAAATTCTATCCTGCACATCCTGACGAATCATTGGTTTATTGGTCGGGACAATCACCACCTCTAACTTATAGACCTTATCAAATTCTTCGGCTGAAGTGGCGGCGGTACCCGTCATTCCGGCCAATTTTTTGTACATTCTGAAGTAATTTTGGAAAGTGATGGAAGCTAAAGTCAAACTTTCCGGCTGAACCAACACTCCTTCTTTGGCTTCAATCGCCTGATGAAGACCTCCAGACCAACGACGACCCGGCATCAATCTGCCGGTAAATTCATCAACAATTATAACTTGACCATCTTTCACCACATAATCTTTGTCTTTTTTAAAAAGAGTTTCGGCTCTTAAGGATTGCTCCAAATGATGCAAATATTTTATTCCCTTTTCTTCATAAATATTTCCCATTCCTAAAATCTTTTCAATTTTATTAATACCCGCTTCGGTTAAGGTCACTGCTCGAAGCTTTTCATCAATTTCGTAATCAGTTTCGGAATTTAATTTGGGAATAATTCTGGCGAATTCTTGATACCATTTTGAACTTTCCGTATCAGGAGCGGAAATAATCAAAGGGGTTCTTGCTTCATCAATCAGAATTGAATCAACTTCATCAATAACGGCGTAATTATAGCCGCGTTGAGCCTGCTGAGACAAATCATAGACCATATTATCTCTTAAATAATCAAAGCCGAATTCATTGTTGGTGCCGTAGGTAATATCGGCTAAATAAGCTTCTTTTCTCGAACATGGCCTTAAGAAATCTTCAACAATATGAAAAGAACCCAATTCATCTCTCATTTTTTCTTCTTCTTCGGGTGGCTTTTTGAAATCAGGGTCGTATAAAAAAGATTGTTCATGATTTAAGCAACCCATACTTAATCCTAAAGTATAATAAATCTGTCCCATCCAGACAGTATCACGTCTTGCCAAATAATCGTTAACCGTAACTAAATGACAGCCTTTTCCTTCTAAAGCATTTAAATAAAGCGGTAAAGTCGCGGCCAAGGTTTTTCCTTCTCCGGTTTTCATTTCGGCAATTTTTCCCTCGTGTAAAACAATTCCGCCGATTAATTGGACGTCAAAGTGCCGCTGTTTTAAAGTTCTTTTTCCAGCTTCTCTGACCAAAGCAAAAGCTTCGGGTAAAATATTGTCTAAAGTTTCGCCTTTGATTAAACGCTCTTTAAACTCATCTGTTTTCTTTTTTAGTTGCTCATTAGAAAAACTCTCTAATTCTTTCTCAAGAGAGTTTATTTTATCAATCGTCGGCTGCAAACTTTTTATATATTTTTCATTCGCATCCCCGAAAATTTTATTCAAAATTGACATAGTATCTTTTTATTATATAATTTTTTTTCTTTTTGTAAAATTAAAAAAATGAGGGGAAACGATAAGTATCGCTCCCCCTCATAACGACGGATATTATTATGATTAAATGTTAATCATGATAATATCCTCTTTATTTAGAAGGTTTAGTCCCCATTTTTCCATTGGCGCCAATCCAGGATTTTTAAGGATAGCACTATAGTCCTTTTTAGAAATACGTTGTCCAGTTAAGGAATCTGTTATGCTTGTATCCCACCCTGAATTCTTTGGTATTCCTTTACCAATCGGAAAATGCGGATTCCTTTTCCCCAAGAACACTGCCGGTAAATCATCTCTATACCATCCCTTTACTTCCCCGAGTTCTACAAACCCAACGGTTTTAAACCATCCAATAGATTGGTCATCTTCTGGGAGAATTCCGGTATTTGTCGCCACTATTAAGCGGGCTTTATTCTTCAAGATTTCCTCGGCTATACCTTGGATTATGGTGGCAATTCGCCGGTGCCGAAATTCCTCCTTTACATAGCGATAACCCGTCATATATGAATTATGGCAACCTCTTACTTTACGGAAGCCCGTCAAACAACCAGCTAACTTTTTTCCACAAAAAGCCAATAAAAACGTCTTATCATTTTCCTTTGTGAAAGATTTAATAGTTCTAAGGTCAACACCATCGAAACTATCAGGGTGTCCCTCCCTGAAAAGAACCATCACCTGATCTTGGAAGTTTGACTGGTAACGAACTATCTTTACCATCTCTCCTTTTTTGTCGGTTATTCGCGCTAATACTTTCATTACTATCTTCTCCTTCCATATTATTATTTTATTTGCTAATTTAGATTATAGCATTATTTTCTAAATTTGTCAATAAATCTTAAATCATATAAAAATTTTCTGCTCCTGTAAATACAATATACGCTACATATTGAAATAATCTATAGGATTGTTATTATTGTTTATATAGTATAAAATAAAAAAAGAGGAAATGACGAGTAAAATAATAAAAAGATTACGAAAAAACTTCGGTTACCATCTGATTCTTGATCTTTATAATTGCGACCCAAAAACGGTGGGAAGTTTGGATATTTGCTATAATTATTTAGATACCATGCCCAATATCATGAAAGTACACAAGCAATCAACGCCTTTTGTCGTTGTCACCGATGGGGAAAAGTATCCCGATAAGGCGGGCTTGTCCGGCTGGATTCCGATAGTCGAGTCGGGCGTTTCAATCCATACGCTCACGCCGACTAACTTTATTTCAGTCGATGTTTATAGTTGTGAAAAATTTGATATAAAAAAAGTGATAGAGTTTACAAAAAAAATATTTAAACCCAAAAAAATTGAAAAAAAATTCTTTTTAAGAGGGAAAGATTATTATAATTGAAAAAGCGCTGTTCGGATGGAGGGCGTTTTTTTATTTGTTTTAATCTTATTTTAATTTTATCATTTCAGACAATTATAGAATTTTTCTGGCGACTTAGCAAAAGAAATTTTCTCTAAGGGGCAGAGGTCCGTCTTTTCCCTATTTAAAATATTGGTAACGGTTTTTTGGAAATAGAATTTAATCTTAAACTTCCCTAAGGTCTTGGCGGCTAATTTGCTGCCAGTTTTTCCATAAACCGCCCCAGCCCTTAAATAAACCGCCAGCAAAGATACTCCTTGACCAACTATTTTATCAAAAATAATAATATTTTTATAACGTTTGCCATGCCTCTTAATAAAATCAAGGAGTCCTTTGACTCCTGATTTTTTTGACCTGTAAATCTTTTTTTTATTAAACCATATTTCAAGCCCCCACGAACTTTTTAAAAACTCATTGAAATATTTTTTCATTTTCCTTAAATAAAAACTTTTGCAAAAAAAATATTATCAGCGGTATCAATGCCAATTGCAAAAATATTCCTGGCCAGCTCATTTGAAAATATGCCAAAGGGTTGGTCTGAAGCCCGAGAGCCAAAACAAATAATAATCTTGCTAATCTTCCCAAAACCATTGCTAAAATAAGAGAAGGCCAAATGTTCAACCTTTTTTCTCTTAAAATCCCCGCTATAAAGCCGTAAATAACCAATTCTAAAATGGTCTCGGGTAAGATAGCGATTGGCGGCATATGAGTAATGCTGTAACTCATTAAAGGGCTCAAAAAACCAACAAATAAACCTGTTCTCCAACCGAATAAAAATCCGACAATAATCACAAAAAAATGCATAGGCAGAAATTTAGGCCCTGCTAAATTAAATTGGTGAAGCAACCACGGGAAAAAAACTGCAGAAATTGTAAAAACGGAAGAAAAAATATATAATTTTACTTCTCTGAAACTTAAAATTTGCGGCAGAGATTTTGCTTGAATTGATGTATCCATATTTTTATTTAATTATATAGCTTATTATTTTATAAACCAATTTGGCGGCTAAAAAGTCGGGGGCGTTTAATCCCGGGATGGGAGAAAGTTCAACTACGTCAACGCCGACAATATTTTTAGTTTTAGCCACTTTTTCAATCAAATTTAAAACTTCATACCAGCCGAGACCGCCGGGTTCCGGCGTTCCAACCGAAGGCATAATTGAGGGATCAAAAACATCCAAATCAACTGTCAAATAAACATTTTTACTCAAACCATTGACAATATCTGCCGCGGGCATCTTTGGTGCAAAATAAATACCGGCTGGTTTCTTGTTTTTAAAAAATGATTTAATTTCTGTATTGATATTGCGAATGCCAACTTGAACGGTTTTTACTCCCAACTCCCGCACCCTTCTCATCACGCAAGCATGACTATATTTTGTTTTCACATATTCATCAATTAAATCAGCATGAGCATCAAGTTGCAGAACGGAAAGATCGGAATATTTTTTCTTCAAAGCTCTGACCGCTCCCAAAGTTATTGAATGTTCGCCACCCAGCATTAAAGGAATTTTGCCGTATTTTGTGATCTCGTCCTCAATGGCTTGTTCCACCCCCTCAATGGCTTCTTTAGGGGAATTTACTGAAAGTTCCAGTTCGTCCAAAGTAAAAATGTCGCTTGATTTAACCCCGATCAGTTCGTCTCCCTGACTGTCAAATAATTCGTCAAGATAACGGGAATTACTTATTATTGCATACGGTCCATTGCGCGTACCACCGCCAAAAGAAGTCGTCCCGTCGTAAGGAACGGGAACGATAACAACTTTGGCTTTTTTAAAATCCTGACGATGAAGAGCGCCAAAATTAAATGGCCAAGTTTGATAATGTTTTTTATTCATTATTTTATCCTTGCTGATGTTTTTTAAAAATCTCTTCAGCCGTCCAGGTAAGGGACCTTTTCTTTGATTTTTTTTCCAGGTTATAAACTAATTCTTGGCGTTTTAGATAAAGATTCTTTTGCTTGCGGGGTTTGGCTTTTTCCAAGGCATAACTAAAAAGAATGGGTGCGGCTAAGGTAACATCCGAATAAACAACAACTGTATTTTTCAGCTCATCGGGATTAATTTTCCCCCAAGAAACCGCCTCCGAAGGAGTAGCCCCCGAAAGGCCGCCCCATTGTGGAGAATCCATAGTAATTTGGATAAAGTAATCGTGGCCGCCTTTCTCGACTCCTATGCATTCCCACAAATATGGCTGAGTTTGCATATAGAAATTTTTGGGGGAACCGCCACCCAAAATAACGGCCCCGTTTTCCTTTGCTCCCATAACAATGGCTGCCGTCTCTTTCACGTCCAAGTTCGGATTTATATGTAAATCAACTTCCCCTTTTCTCCTTAATTCTTTATTTATTGACTTGGTGTAAACCGCCAAGTCCATTCCCATAGTAGAATCTCCCGGCGAAGAAGTATAAATAGGGATATTAAATTTTGCCGCCTGGGCCAAAATGGAAATATCGGGGTTTGGAGATTTTTTCAAAAGCTGTTCTCCAAAATAGCGATGGTATTCACTGGAAGAAATTCCTTCTTTTGTTCTCGGCGCATTTTTATCTAAAATTATTTTTTGGGAAAATTTATCGGTTTTTAATAGGGTATTTGCGTTTAAAAAAATATCATAAATTCTGACTATCCCATGCTTGTATAAGGCCGCATCGTCAACTTGCCAAGTTCCTTTAAAGAGCGGGAAATTCAGGGCAAAGTGCATATCGTGATAAAGATTGGCGCCGGTGGCGATTATAAAATCAATAAAACCTTTCTCCATCATTGAAACAATCATACCCGACATACCGGCTGGAGTTAAAGCTCCCGCCAAAGTAATACCAATCGTAACGTCTCTTTTTGGATCAAGCATTTTCTCAACGAAAAGCCGGCAGGCTTCATTCAATCTTGCCGCATTATAGGCCTGGTAATAATCTCTAACCAATTCTGTAACCATTAGACCTTTCTTCAATTTTTTGGCAGAGATTTTTTTACCTAAAAATTTATCTTTCATAATTTTTAGGCGTATGTGGGAATGAAAATAACCGCGGCAACAACCGAAGTCCAAAGACCATTTTTATTGGCGCGGGCAGTTTGAGTAATATTGGTGGTATAAACAATTTTCTTACTTAATTTATAGGCTTGCCTTCTTGTGTCCCAAGCGTCATCTGGATTGAATTTTATACCCAATGTGGAGGCCAACATTGAAGCGGCTAAATCTTCGGCATAATCTCCGGCTCTTTCGTGGGTCTCTCCAAAAGAATGATGCTCAGAAAGATAACCATATTGATTATTGCCAGCCGGGACAGCAGAACCTACTGAAGCTGAAATAAAACGGTTTGGCTCATTAGTTTCGTTTCTCGCCATAACACAAAATACAACTTCT
>JBGOYX010000019.1:0-7488 GCA_041479865.1 Minisyncoccia bacterium | reverse complement strand
TGAAGGCCGGTTCAGAAATAACGATAAAAGGAAGGAAATTCCAAGTGGCAGGAGTTTTGGATTCTTTGGGAAGTAAGCAGGACGACAGCATGGTCTATATGGATATGAAGGTCTACCAGGATATAACCGGAGAAAAACGGGGGACTGCTGCTTACGCTATGGTCAAACTGGAAGACGGAGCAAATGAGAACGCTGTTGCAGAAAACATTGAAGAAGCCCTAAAAGAAACAAGAAAGAGAAGGTCCGGGACTGACGAAGCTGATTTTTCCGTCATTACTTCGGAAAAGATGGGCCAGATAGCAGGTAATATCTTGGGCATAATCCAGATGGTTATTATCGCTTTTGCCAGCATTGCCATTATTGTCGGAGGCATAGGTATCACAAACAGCATGTTTACTTCAGTCAGGGAGAGAACCAAAGAAATCGGCATTATGAAGGCAATCGGAGCGAAAAACTCAGCCATTCTTTTGATATTTTTATTCGAGGCAGGTATTGTCGGCTTGATCGGAGGGATAGGTGGTACTTTATTCGGCTCCATGTTAGCCAAGGGTATTGAGATATACGGTCAAATACATCCAGTGTTCTATTTTAAAGCTTCCATAAGTATTGGCTTAATTATTTTTGGTTTAGTTTTTTCTTTTATTATCGGATGCGTTTCTGGGATGCTGCCAGCTAGAACAGCAGCCCAATTAAAGCCAGTAGAGGCCTTAAGAAGACATGAATAGAAAAATTTTAAAATATCCAAATCCGATTTTGAAGAAAAAAGCCGAAAAGGTAAAAGAAATAACCGAAGAGATAAAAAATCTTGGTCGAGACATGATTGAAATCTTAGAGATAAATCAAGGGGTTGGTTTAGCCTCTTCTCAGGTTGGGGAATTAAAAAGAATAATTGCTGTTAGATTTGAAGATAGGCCGAGGATTTTCATTAATCCTGTAATTTTGAAAAAAAGTAAAGAAACCGAAGTTATAGAAGAGGGATGCTTAAGCTTCCCTGGTCTTTTTTTGAAAATAAAAAGGGCCAAAGAAATAGAAGTTAAAGCTTTGGATGAGAATGGAAAAGAAATTCGGATTAAAGATAACGGACTCATTTCCCGAATTTTTCAACACGAAATAGATCACCTGGAGGGAATTTTATTTATTGATAGATTAAGTTTCTGGCAAAGATTAAAATTTCAACTGAAACTGTGGCCTTAATAAATTCTTTAATTCAAGAGGGATGGCTGAAAACCGAAAGGTATATCGAGGCTTTTAAAAAAATAAAAAGAGCGGATTTTTTACCGGAGGAGAACAAGGATTTGGCGGAATTAAACGAAGCCCTGCCGATAGGTTTTAGTCAAACAATTTCTCAGCCACTGGTCGTGGCTTTTATGATTGAATTATTAAAACCCGAAGAAGGAGAAAAAATTTTAGACGTTGGTTCAGGTTCCGGCTGGACAGCGGCAATTTTAGCTGAAATTGTTGGGGATAAAGGAAAAATAATTGCCATTGAAATCGTTCCCGAACTAAAAGAATTTGGTGAAAATAATATTTTAAATTATAATTTCATAAAGGAGAGAAGGGTTGAGTTTCTCTGTGTCGATGGCTCAAAAGGATATAAGAAAGAGGCACCTTACGATAAAATTCTGGCTTCAGCCAGCGTTCAGGGTGAAATTCCAAGGGCTTGGAAAGAACAATTAAAAATCGGAGGCAGAATCGTTACTCCGATTGGCAATTCAATCTGGCTGATTATTAAGAAGTCCGAGCAGGATTTTGAAGAAATTGAATATCCTGGCTTCGTTTTCGTGCCTTTAGTTGAGAAATGAAAATAAAATATGAAAAATAAAAAAATAATTTTCTCAGTTTTAATAATATTATTATTAGGAGTGATTTTTATTTGGCAAGGAATTTATCTTCCAAAATCTATTTTGGGTGGTAAATCAATAACTTTCGTAGTTGAAAGGGGAGTCGGGGCTAAAGAAATTGCCCACACCCTACAAAAAGAAGGAATAATCAAATGGGCGCCGTTATTAAGAGTTTACGTTTATATCAAAGGAACTGCGGGAAATCTTCGGGCAGGGGAATACCAATTATCTTCAACAATGAATATCCCTGAAATTGTTGGAAAATTTGTTTCGGGTGAAGTGATAAAAAAACAGATTACCATTATTGAAGGTTGGAATTTGGATCAAATCGGTTTTTATCTGGAAGAAAAAGGAATCTATCAAAGAAAAGAATTTTTAAAAGCAATTAATAAAGATTTTTCCCAAGAATTCGATTTTTTAAGAGATAAACCAAAAGATTCGGGATTGGAAGGGTATTTGTTCCCCGATACTTATGAAGCAGTAAAAGGAGAAAACGCCGAAGAATTTATCAGGGGTATGCTCCAGAATTTTGATAAAAAACTAACGGATGATTTTAAAAAAGATATAAGTTTACAGAATAAAACCATTTTTGAAATTATCACAATGGCAAGTATTCTGGAAAAAGAAGTTAAAACATTAGAAGACAAAGAAATTGTTTCCGGCATTTTTTGGAAAAGGATTAAAGATAAAATACCGTTGCAAAGTTGCGCCACCATAGCTTTTATAAAGGGTGAAAATCAGTGGCAGTATTCCTACGAAGACACAAGAATTAAATCTCCCTATAACACCTATTTAAATCTTGGCTTGCCTTTGGGTCCGATATCAAACCCCGGTATTGAATCAATAAAAGCCGCTATTTTTCCCAAAGAAAGTGAATATAATTATTTTCTAACCGACCCTGAAACCGGCAAAACAATTTTTAGCAAAACCTACGAAGAACATAATGCCAATAAATCAAAATATCTCCAATGAGAAACATTATTTTGAGTTTAAATCAAAGAATCATTGCTTTTTTAGGATTTTTTGTTATAGTGGTTTTAGTCGGTTTTTGGTGCTTTCAAAGTTTGAAAGCACTGGAAAATACTTTTGCGTTTGAAACAAAAATGTCTATTTTAAACGACAAAAAAGCAGCGATAATAATTGCTTTCCGGGGCTTTAGAGACGAAGAATATTTTGTGCCAAAAGAGATTTTAGAAAAAGCGGGATTTGAAATAAAAACTGCTTCAAATCAAAAAGGAACCGCTATAGGATCTGATGGCGGAGAAACCGAAGCTAATTTTTTAGTTTCTGAAATAAATTCGGCCGACTTTGACGCCATAATTTTTATTGGAGGGCCTGGTTGTCTCGTAAGTTTAGATAATGAAAACTCTTATAAGGTAGCTCAAGAAACGGTTTCTCAAAACAAAATTTTGGCCGCGATTTGCATCTCTCCCGCAATTTTAGCCAAAGCCGGAGTATTACAAGGGAAAAAAGCAACCGTTTGGAGTTCAATAATGGATAAAAGCGCGATTAAAACACTGGAAGAAAACGGAGCGATTTATCAAGATAAATCGGTCGCAGTTGACGGGAAAATTATTACCGGGAACGGACCCGATGCCGCCGAAGAATTCGGCAAAACTATTATTAAAGCTTTAGAGTAATACTTGACAAAAAATTTTAAATCATTAAAATAAAGGTATTAAAAAAAGGAGGCGAAAATGTATTAATAGCACATTAGCAATTCTTATTTTTAAAAGGAAAAACAGAACGAAAAGGGAGGAAAAATGAAAAGAAAAGTTGTCTTGACAGCACTTCTATTAGTCGGGATCCTGTTTAGCATTAGTGGCACTTTCTTCTTTGCGGCCCCAAACGCCGTTTCGGCCGTGTCAGATGAGGTCACTGCTCCGGCGAGTCTTTATCTTCAGCCGCCAAATCAGCTGGCAGAAACAGAGGTTGTATACCAGAAGGAAATGAGCGACGGCACCTTGTGGCAAGCTTATGGAAGCGGTAGAACACTTTTGGCTATTGAGGTAGGCGATAGGATTACCTTAACAAACGCGAAAGGCGAAGTATTCTGGGCCGAAATTGCCAAGATTTTCACCGTTCCCCCGGACTCAAATACGAGAGGAGAAACCTGGATAGAATTTCATAATCTCGATCTCGCGCTCGTGAGGGGCCAGCCGGCATCAGGCCCGGCAGTGGTTTTTGCCTTCTGGAGATTGTGGTAGGCAAACAATATAAATCTGGGAGGTATGATAAAAGAATGAAAAGATTAGTTTTCTTGGTTTTTCTGGCATTTATTCTCGCTTTTACTGTTTTCCCTCCGGCTGCAACAGCTTTGAGTAGACCTCCTTCTTGGACGGTTGCTCAAGAAACCATGGCGTCCGGGGAAACCTGGTATGCTTTTGCGAAAGCGGAAGTAAGGCAGTACAAAGCCATAGAAGTTGGTAGCCGGGTATTTCTGACAGACGCTGGTGGCAGGGTTTTCCAAGCTGAGGTCGTTGAAATCGTTTCTTTCTTAGCTGGGTCAGACCCTCGGAATCCTACGAGAATCTGGATTAAATTCAAAAGTGAAAACCAGACTCAGTCGGACCTGGCCGTCATATTCAAAAAATGGGGGCCATTCTAGTCCTAATAGTTGTTATCAAAAAGGGTTGTCAGTAATGAACTGGCAACCCATTTTTTTTCTGGGGACTTGACACAATTTTTTAAAATTGATAATATCTATTTTGCTGTAGACAATAGGCAATATGTAAGACCTATCAAGGCGAAGTATTTTTTATTGTCTGCGGAAGCAGACTTTTTTTAATTCGAGCAAAGCGAGAATCAAGGTTCTTGCCGAAGGCAAGGTTCTTATTTTATGCCTCAAACCAAACTACAAAAAGAAAAAATACTTGAAGAATTAAAAGAAAAAACCGCTAGGCAAAAAGCGATTGTTTTTGTTGATTTTACGGGCTTGAAAGTAAAAGATTTTTCCAATTTGAGAAAAAAATTAAAAGCAGCTGATAATGAAATAAAAGTGGCAAAGAAAACCTTAATGGGGATTATTTTCAAGAATGCAAAATTAGAAATAGACGCAAAAAAATTGCCGGGAGAAATTGCTTTAGTGTTCGGCTATAAAGACGTAATTTCGCCGGCTAAAATACTTTGGCAATTTTCCCAGCAGAACCAAAATTTGAAGATTTTAGGCGGTTTTATTGAAAATAATTTTGAAGAAGCTGAAGAAATTATTGAATTAGCCCAATTACCAACCAGAGAAGAATTGCTGGCGAAATTAGTTAGAAGCATTTCAGCTCCGGTCTATAATTTTGTTTACGCATTACAATACAATCTAAAAGGTCTAATATATTTATTAACTAAAGCAAAAACTTAAACTATGACAGAAGAAAAAAAACCCACTGTTCCCACACAGGAGTCCGAAGTAAAAGTTCCGGAAAAATTTAAAAAATTAGTGGAAGAAATTGAAAAACTTTCAGTTTTGGATTTGGCAGAATTGGTAAAGGTTTTGGAAAAGAAATTCGGCGTTTCGGCCGCAGCTCCCGTAGCCGTTGCCGCAGCTCCCGCTGCAGCGGACGCAGCTCCAGCTGTTGAAGAAAAAAGCAGCTTCAATATTGTTTTGACCGCCGTGGGAGATAAGAAAATTGAAGTGATAAAGATTGTCAGAGACGTCACCCAGAGAGGACTGAAAGAAGCCAAAGATTTAGTGGATGCTGCGGCTTCAGGTCCTCAAGTGGTAAAAGAAAACGCAAAAAAGGAAGAAGCAGAGGAATTAAAAAAGAAATTTGAAGAGGTTGGAGCAAAAGTAGAATTGAAGTAAGAACAAGATAGAATATATAAGATTTTATTTATCTTTATATCGGTTAATTTTTACCGACGCACATAATTTTTTATGTGCGCGGTTTTTGTTTTTAGTAAGACTATTGACAGAGAATAACATCAGGATAAAATTAAATAAAGGAAAATTAAAATAAAAATATGTCAAAATCAAATTTAAGAACCACTCGTCGTTTCACTCCTCGGAACCTTGATTTCTCGCTTTGCTCGAAATTAGGAATTGTTACCTTAATCTCTTTTGTAGTAATTAGTTTAGTTTTTGGTGGAATAGCTTTAGCTAAGCCACTTTTTATTGTGGGAGATTTTAATAAATTTAATAAAGCTGAATATGTTCAAGATGAAATTATCGTTAAGTTTAAAGGAGATAAAGAACCTTTTAGGGTGATTAAGATTCCAGAAGGTAAAGCCGGAGAAAAAATAAAAGAATATTTAAAAAGGGCGGATGTTGAATATGCTGAACCAGACTATATAGCTTATGCCTTGATGGTTCCTAATGACCCTTATTATAATTATCAGTGGAACTTGGATAATTCGGTATATGGCGGAATTCAAATGGAGAAGGCCTGGGATATTTCTACGGGCAAGAATTCAATAACAATAGCCATTATTGATACCGGAATTGCCTATGAAAATTATGGCAAATATTGTCAGACTCCAGACCTATCTCAGACCTGTTTTATCCTAGGTTATGATTTCGTAAATAATGATAGCCATCCCAATGATGATAACAATCACGGAACCCATGTAGCTGGCACCGTTGCTCAAAGCACTAATAATAATCTTGGAGTAGCTGGAGTAGCTTTTAATAGTTGTTTGATGCCAGTAAAAGTATTAAATAAATCTGGAAGCGGTACTTATGCTAATATAGCTTTGGGAATTCGTTATGCTGCTGATAACGGAGTAAAAGTAATTAATCTTAGTTTAGGTGGTAGTGCTTCTAATAATACTTTAAGAGATGCCATAAAATATGCCTATGAAAAAGGAGTGACAATTATTGCTGCTTGTGGTAATGAGAATGCCAGTAATTGTCTTTATCCCGCAGCTTATGATGATTATGTTATTGCGGTAGGCGCTACCCAGTACGATGAAACAAAAGCTCCTTATTCCAGTTATGGTTCAAGTTTAGATATTGTCGCTCCAGGAGGAAATACCGGTGTTGACCAAAATGGCGATGGCTATGGTGATGGGATTTTGCAACAGACCTTTAAGAATAGTTCGGCAGTTTGTAATTTTGCTTATTATTTTTTTCAGGGAACTTCAATGGCCACTCCCCATGTTTCGGGAGTCGCTGCTTTATTGATTGCTAATGGAAATGCTACTACTCCTGATGAAATTAGAATTGCTTTACAAGAAACCGCTGATGATTTAGGAATATCGGGCAGAGACAATACTTATGGTTGGGGAATTATAAACGCCTATAAATCTCTTCAATGGACTCCAGCACTTACACCCACACCTACACCAACACCTACACCAACACCGAGTCCCACTCCCACTCCCACTCCCACTCCCACTCCCACACCCACACCTACTCCTACTCCTACGCCAACACCCACACCCACACCTACTCCTACTCCTACTCCAACACCTACTCCTGCTCCTACTCCAACTCCAACACCTACACCAACGCCATCTGGAAAATGTTGGAGTGGAATAAATCAGTATCTTTATATGAATAGTAGTCAGGAGAAAAAATTCTGTAAATGTGCTCAAGGCACTTATGGCTACAATAGTTATAAATATACTTGGGGACGAAAAACAGTCTATAGATATGCGGACACAGGAAATAATACTAATTGGTCAGTAACATCAACATCTTCTAATTTGCCAATAT
>JBGOYX010000018.1:0-7906 GCA_041479865.1 Minisyncoccia bacterium | reverse complement strand
GAAGAAATACTTTTTGTTACTTCTTTTCGATTTTTCGGAGCGATATTTTTACACGCTCTTTGTTCGGGAACTTTGGGATATTTTTTAGCCTTATCATTTTATAAACCGGAGAAAAAATTAAAATTATTAACCATTGGTTTTAGTTTGGTTATCTTTTTGCACGGAATTTTCAATTATAGTATAATGAAAATAGATATTTTAAGGATAGAAGAAACTTGGATTTTTGTTTTTCTACCAGCAGTTATTATTATGGGATTAGCTATTTTTGTTTCTTTGGGATTTAAAAGGTTGAAAAAATTAAAAAGTGTTTGTAAAATATGTCCTTAGAGATATATTTATTGTTTACATAAAATATATGGTTTCTTTTTTTGAAAAACTTAAAAAGGGCATGGGGGTTGAAATTGCAGAAGAAGAGCTTGAAAAAAAAGCTGAAGAAAAATCCCCAAAAGAAAATAAACTTCCCGTGGGGCAAGTAAAGAAAATAAAACCGAAAAAGCCAAAGAAATTGGAATTGAAATCAGAACCGATTGAAATACCTTTTGAAAAAAAGACAGAAAAAATTGAAAAACCTGAAAAAGTTGAGACCGAGAAAGTTGAACCTGAAAAAGTTGAAAAAACGGAAAAACCCGAAATTAAAGAAAAATGGTTTGAAGGGCCGGTGGGCCAGTTGGCAGTTGATGTTTATCAAACAGAAGAAGAATTAATTATCCAATCTGCTGTTGCCGGAATCAAATCGGAAGATTTAGATATTTCAATTGAGGACGATACTGTAATCATAAAAGGGATAAGAGAAAAACCAGCTGAAGAAAAAGAGAGAAATTATTTTTATCAAGAGTGTTATTGGGGACCATTTGCCAGAAAAATTATTTTACCCTGTGAGGTTGACCCTTCGCGAGCTGTGGCCACAATGAAAGAAGGGATTTTTTCAGTCAGAATGCCAAAAATTGAAAGAGAAAAGAAAAGAAAAATCGTAATTAAAGAATAAATCCCGAAATTTTTAATCTTAAAACAAAAACTGCCAAAAAGGCAGTTTTTGAATTTGTGCCAAGGGGAAAGGATTCACGCCACACCTTTTTATTGTGCCCTCGGTGAGATTCGAACTCACAACCCTTTCGGGACAGCGTCCTAAGCGCTGCGCGTATTCCAGTTCCGCCACGAGGGCATAAAAGACATGAAGCATATATACCATTTTGTCCCGTAGTTCCCGAGGAAGTTGGGGTATTTCGGGATTCCGTTACCTCGACTCTAATTATCTTACTCTATTGGAATAAAAATACAAGAAAAACAGCGGAAAAACCGCTGTTTTAAAATCGGATTTCTAATTTTTAAAAATATTTAACCTTTAGGAAGCACCCATTATCATCCTGACAATACTTGGGACGGCTTTGGCTAAAAAGGCAACAAGCAGTCCAATCATTGCGTAAAGAATGTAGTTTCTTCCTGAAGCCACTCTGGTTGGGTCCCCAGCTGCGGTCAAAAGATTCATTGCGCCAATAATAACAAAAATTCCAGCTAAAGCAACCAAAAGAAGAAATATCCAGTCAGTAATATTATAGAGCGTGTTTAGCAAACAACATAAACCATATTCTTCTATAGAAACCGCACCTGTCGGACAAGTACCGCTCATAAGTTTTATAGTCCGGTTTATATCACAACTTTCGGGAACAGCCCCGCCGGTTGTTTGAGCTAAAGCTGTTAGTGGTAAAACAAAAACAGGTAAAAGAATCAATGAAATTAGAATTAATAAATTTTTTTTCATTTTGAATTTTTCTAAAAGATATTTTAATTTCGACCTTTAAAAATTAACGAAGTTAATTTAAGTAGGTGGTGGCTTAACTCCTAATACTTGATTCAATATCCCAATTAAACCTTTAGCCATTAAAATAATAGCTAAACCAACGGCCGTATATAAAAGTATTTTTTTGGCAGTATCAACTTTTTTAGGATCGCCTGCGGCTGTCATTAAATTAAAGCCGGCAATCAGCACCATTATGGGAGCTAAGGCCATACCAACCCAAAAAATAAAATTAATAAATGCATCTATTAACTTGTCAAATGTATCATATTTAAGAGGGTTTTCAATTGTTATTTGCCCACTAGCACATAGGGGTAAAAAAGAAAAAATTAATAGAAAATATAACATTTTGACTAAGCGCAGTTTCATATGGTTTTTACTATTTTATCATAAATTATCCATTAAATGCAAGTCGCTGAAGCAACCTTATCCTCCTCTAACCTCATAATTCTCACTCCTTGGGTCGCCCTTCCTAGTTTTGGAATAGAGGAAATTTTTGTCCTGATTACCTGTCCCTTCTGAGAAATAACAATTAAATCTTCTTCTTCGCCGTTTAAAGCCATTGAAGCAATTAAGTCTCCGGTTTTCGGGGTGGTTTTGGCGGTTTTAATTCCCGACCCTCCTCTTCCCTGTAATCTATATTCTTTTAAATCACTCTTTTTGCCATAACCTTTTTCCGTAACCACTAATAAACATTCTTTGCTTTTTGTTTTTTGGTCTTTGCTGCGTGTGAACAGTGGGCTTTTTGGTTTTATCACGTCCATCCCTATCACCTCATCTCCCTTCTTCAACCTAATGCCTTTGACGCCGGCGGCTGACCTGCCCATCGGTCTCAAATCTTTTTCTTTAAATCTGATGCTGATTCCTTTTTTAGTAACCAAAATTACATCATCGTTGCCCGAACTTTTTTGGACATTTCTTAAGGCATCTCCTTCTTTAAGGGTAATGGCGATTAATCCCGACTTCCGAACGTTTTCAAATTCTTCCAGGGCGGTTTTTTTGATTATACCATCTTTTGTCGCCATTATTAAATATTTCACTCCGCCCTCAATGTCTTCTTTATCTAGGGGCAAAAGATTTAAAATTTTCTCTTCGGAAGCAACTTCCAAAAAATTAAGCAGTCCTCTACCCCGAGCAACCCTGGCTCCTTCCGGAATTTCATAAACCGGAGTTCTAAAAACCTTTCCCGAGTCCGTAAAAAAGAGCAAAAAATCGTGGGTGTTTGCCGAAATAAAATGCGAAACCGTGTCATCTTGCATGGTTTTCATTCCCAAAATTCCCTTTCCTCCTCTTTTTTGAATTTTGTAAGTCCGGGGGTTAATTCTTTTTATATATCCTCCTTGAGTTAAGGTGATAATTGTTTCTTCTTTGGGGATTAAATCTTCTTCAGCGATTTCTCCGATTTTGTGGAGATAAATTTTTGTTTTTCTTTCATCACCAAATTTTTCTTTTATCTCTTTCAATTCTTTTTTAACTATTTCTTTTACTTTTTGAGGGCTTTTTAAAATTGCTGTAAGTTCTTTAATTCTACCTTTCAACTCTTTTAACTCATCATCAATCTTTTTCCTTTCTAATTTTGCCAGGGCTGATAACTTTGTCTCTAAAATGGCGTTAGCCTGAATTTCAGTCAATCTGAACCTTTTCATTAAATTTTTCTTAGCTTCCTCTCTGTCAGCCGAATTTTTAATGGTTCTAATCACAGCATCAATTTTAGACAAGCATTTGTGCAGTCCTTCTAAAATATGAACTCTTTCTTTGGCTTTTTCTAATTCGTATTTTGTCCTTCGGAAAACCACTTCTTTTCGGTGTAAAATAAAGTAGTTTAAAATTTCAACCAAATTTAAAACCCGGGGCTGAATTCCTTCAACCAGAGCCAGCATATTCAAATGAAAAGTTTTTTGTAAATCAGTAAATTTGTAAAGCCGGTTTAGAATTTTCTGGGGGTGAGCGTCTCTTTGTAAGTCAATAGCAATTCTCATTCCTTCTCTATCTGATTCGTCTCTGATATCTTTAATCCCTTCAATTTTTTTCTCCTGAACCAAATTGGCAAATTGCTCAACTAAAGTTGATTTTTGAACCTGAAAAGGAATTTCAGAAATAATTATTTGCTGACGTTGGGTCTTTTGATCTTCAATTACTTCTGCCTTTCCCCTGGTCAAGATTGGCCCTTTCCCTTGAGAATAGGCAGCAATTATTCCCTTTTGATCAAAGATTTCGCCGCCGGTTGGAAAATCCGGTCCTTTAATAAACTTAAAAAGATCTTCGGTAGTGACTTTTGGATGGTCAACTAAATAAATGGTGCCTTCTACAACTTCGGACAAATTATGAGGAGGAATATTTGTGGCCATACCAACGGCAATTCCCAAAGAACCGTTTAAAAGAAGCTGAGGCAAAGGCGAAGGCGAAACGGTCGGTTCTTTTCTGGTGCCATCGTAGTTATCGGTAAAATCAATGGTATTTTTCTCAATGTCTTTTAACATTTCCTCGCCAACTTTTGAAAGTCGGCATTCAGTGTAACGCATTGCAGCCGGCGGGTCGCCGTCAATAGAGCCGAAATTTCCCTGGCCGTCAATTAAGGGATATCTTAGAGAAAAATCTTGAGCCATTCTGGTTAAAGCGTCGTAAACCGGAATATCGCCATGAGGATGAAACTTACCCAAAACCTCACCAACGGTGGTTGCTGATTTTCGATATTTAGCTCCCGCGATCAGCCCCATCTCATGCATGGCATACAAAATTCTCCGATGAACCGGTTTTAAACCATCTCTAACATCGGGTAAAGCCCGAGATACAATAACTGACATTGCGTAGTCAATGTAACTATCTTTCATTTCTTCCGTAATCTCTCGGGGCTTTATATGGCCAACTTCGGTATTGGGTTTGTTTGGTTTTTTTATTTTGTTTGATTTTTTAGATTTTTTTGGCATTTTAGGTTGTCGGAGTTGGTTGAAGCGTTTCTTTTAATTTTTCTTCTATTTGTTTAAATTCATTCGGTATTTCATTCGGCAGTGTTTTAAATTCTTCTTGGAAAGAGGGTAGTTTAATTTTTTCTAATTGAAAATTCCCAAGTTTTTTTTGTATATTTTTAATATAGAAAATTAAAAAACAAAAACCAACAACAATCACTACTGACCAAAGGATAATTTTTCTTTTCCTTTCCGGCAGGTTTTGTAATTTCTCTAAAAATTTCATATTCCATTTTCATAACCCAAATTAAGGCTTCAACACTATTATCTTTGCTTCTTCCGAGGAAATGTCTTTCTTTTTAATTGTTAATTTATTCTGAGGTTCTATTTTTCTGACCCCCAATGCTTTTAAAAACTTATCCGCACCGTCTAATTTTAATTTCAGTTTGGGAATTTGATAGTGCATTGGAATGGTAATTTTCGGCTCAATTTGAGACATTATTTTTAGCGCCTCTTTGGCTGAAATCGTATAACCGCCTCCACCCACTGGCACCATTAAAACATCAACATCCCCAATTTTATCTAATTGCTCTCCAGTTAACTCTTTTTGGCCCAAATCCCCCAAGTGGCACAATTTTAAATCTTCAGCCTCAATAGTATAAATAGTGTTTTCACCTCTTTCTTTGCCATTTTTTTCATCATGGAAAGCTGGAATTCCTTGAATATAAACCTCTTTTATTTCATATTCGCCAGGGCCTGAAATTAAAAAAAGATTTTGGCGTCCGTTTCGCGCTTGGACTGCCTTTATATCATTATGGTCAGGATGATTATGACTAATCAATAAAATATCAGCTTCCAATTTCGGCACTCTCAATCCAATTTCTTCTGAAAAGGGGTCAATGGTAATAAAAACTTGCTCATTTTTATTGTGAGCAGTAATGATTTGGAAACAAGATTGTCCCTGCCAGATAATTTGCATGGTAGCTGTTCTTTAATATTATCATAGACCGATTTTCGATTCAACTATTGAAAAATTAAACAAATTATGTTATTTTTAGGGATATGAAAGATTATAATAATTTTTTAAAACCATTGAGGATTGGCGATATTATTGAGGGAAAAGTTATCGGCAGAGAAGGATCTGCCCTCTTTTTGGATTTGGGACCGGGTGGAACAGGAATAATTTTCGGAAAAGAATTCCAAACCGCTAAAAATCAGCTGAAAGATTTAAAAATTGGAGACAATGTTTTTGCCAAAATAATTAATTTAGAAAATGAAGAGGGTTACGTTGAATTATCAATAGGTCAAGCCAGGGACGAATTAACCTGGGAAAGTTTAAGGCAAAAAAAAGAAAAAGGAGAAAAAATAATTATTAAAATTTTAGGCGCCAATAAAGGAGGGCTGCTCTCCGAAATTTCTGGAACTTCGGCTTTTCTGCCAGTTTCTCAATTGTCTCCCTCAAATTATCCCAAAGTGGAAGGTGGAGACACGGCAAAAATCTTAAAAGAACTTCAAAAATTTATTGGCAAAGAAATGGAGGTCAGAATTTTTGATGTTTCATCAAAAGAAAAAAAGCTTATCTTGTCTGAAAAAGCAAAAGACATTGAAAAGACAAAAGAAGCTTTAAAAAATTACAAAGTAGGTGACATTGTTGAAGGAGAAATTACGGGTTTGGTAGACTTCGGAGCTTTTATAAAATTCTCGTCCTCCGAAGCTTTGACAAAGGAAAAAGGTCCGGAATTGGAAGGATTAATTCATATTTCGGAATTGGATTGGAAAATTATTGAAGACCCGTCAGAAATTGTTAAAATTGGAGAAAAAGTTAAAGCAAAAATTATTGATATTTCGGATGACAAAATTTCCCTTTCTTTAAAGGCGTTAAAAAAAGATCCTTGGAAAGATATTGAAAAAAAATATAAAAAAGGAGAGGTTGTTAAGGGAGAAATAACCAAATTAAATCCTTTCGGCGCTTTTGTTGAAATTTCGCCCAAAATTCAAGGATTGTGTCATATCTCCGAATTCGGCTCTCAAAAGAAAATGGAAGAAGAATTAAAAATTGGCAAAAAATACGATTTTCAAATTCTCCTTATTGATCCAAAAGACCACCGCATGAGTTTGAAATTGGTAGAATAAACAGTAGCATTTCAGCTTGACATTTTTTAAGTAAGTTATATAATAGAAATACATTGTGAGCACCTTAAAATAATTTTTACTGACAATTGTTTTTCTAGAAAGGGGAAATATGAACAGAAAGAAAAAAGTAAAGATTCTTTGCGTGATTGATTGGGACAATATCTATATTAATGTGCCACCGCCTGAGAAATTCTCAATAACGGCGGGCCTCGATCGTATTATGAAAAAAATAGCTAAAGAGGTAGGCGAAATTATTAATGTCTTTGTTTTTACTCCTCCCCATCTAGCATTGGTAAACGCCCAAGTCTTCCATGATGAGGGTTTCTACATAATCCTTTGTCCTAAAATTAAAGATAAAAAAAGAGGGGAACAAGATACTGCCGATGAAATCATCTCCGCATTTTTACAAGATATGATAAACCAAATGCCAGATTTAACTCATATTTGCCTTGGCAGTGGCGATAAAGATTTCTGTCGCATAATCAGGAAATACGTCATGCGTAGAGGGCTTAAGATGATTATCATTGTTGGCGATTTGATTTCTTTATCTGGCGATCTAATGAAGTTGGCAGATGTAAACCCAAACACCGGCAAAAGAATGGTTTATGTTTTCTCACCAGAAGAATAAATTTAGTACTTTAAACAGCGGAGCAATCTGCTGTTTTCTATTTAATTAAACATCTAATATTGACAAAAAATTTAACTCTGCTATAATATAACAAGTTCGCTACAATTTGCTATGGGTTCTATTGAAGGAGGAAATTAAATTGACAAACAGGAAAAACGAAGACAAAGGAAAAAAGATTACCGATCTCGGCAAACTCAAAGAAATGTGGCTGACTTCGGTAGAATTGGATCTTCCCGATCCAAAGACAATTGCCCCGGGCGATATTGCCAAGCAAGCGGAAATTATCGACGTGGGACAAAAAAAGATCCAGGAATGGACAAAAAACCTTCTAATCAAAATTGACCAGAGGACTACGGCAGTTAGCGAAATAGAAAATCCCGGCCAAAAGAAAATCGCCAAAAAATTGGCTTATGACGCAAACACCGTAGATTTGAAAGCTCTCGG
>JBGOYX010000017.1:0-8279 GCA_041479865.1 Minisyncoccia bacterium | reverse complement strand
TTCTTTAATCGGCTCAATAAGAATATGGTCTGATAATGGTTTGATTTGCATATTTTTTATTTAATTTATTTTTAGCAGTTACGACCTTTTACCCTGAGTAGCAGTCGAATGGGTTGAGTGCTAATTTCTACTTTTTAATATTATTTGAAAATGGAAATTATGTCAAGTTTTTAACAAGTAAAGGAGCGCACCTAACGGTACGCCCCAGCAAGCTAAGCTCTGTTTCTTTTTTCTTTCTCTTTCTCCCGTAAAAACCGGTTGACTGCCTCCAAAACTATCTTTATTGCCTCCTCATCCGTGACGCCAAAGGGCATTGCCACGAGACATCTATTATTCTTCCAGAGCTCCTCCTCTAATTGTTGATTCCATCGGCTTTTGACATCAATTAGCACCCTACCTCTTTGGAATCTTACTTTTATATCTATCTTTTTTTTATCCTCGGGGCTAAAATGCTCAGTGGGAGTAATTTTTGTGATCAATCCTACTTGGTAGAACAACATTTTCATTTGGCAAAGACGCTCTAAGCTCTGAAAAGTCATCTTTTCGGCATACAGTCCCTTCTGCTGAGCAAACGAAATGGGTTCATTCAGTCTCCAGAAGGCTCTTTCTACATTTTCATCTTTTAAAATCGCTCTCGCTGTTTCTCTTACCTTCCGTACTCTCAAAACTTTTTTTCTTGCTTTTTTCCTCATTTCTAATCACCTCCTTTCGTTCCATAAATTTAGCTCCATATTAAATAGCTAGGGAACTGATGTTATTTTAATATATTTTCGATAATTGACAATAGCCGGCAGTATATCCTTCAGCTAAGTACGGACGAGATTTAACTTTTTATGTATCTCTTTAAATATTGCCCTGTGTAGTTCTTTTTATTTTTAGCTATTTCAGAAGGCAATCCTTCGGCCACAATATAACCGCCTTTCTCTCCTCCTTCAGGACCTAAATCTAAAATCCAGTCGGCATTTTTTATAACGTCCAAATTGTGTTCTATAACCAAAACGGTATTTCCTTTTTCAACCAAGCTTTTTAAAACAAAAACCAATTTTTTAATATCGTCCGGATGAAGACCGGTAGTCGGTTCGTCTAAAATATATAATGTTTTGCCGGTTGCCTTTTTGGAAAGTTCGGTGGCCAATTTTACTCTTTGAGCTTCTCCCCCGGATAAAGAAGGAGCAGGCTGGCCGATTTGAAGATATCCCAAGCCGACCTCTTTTAAGGTTTTTAACTTTTGAAAAAGTCCGGGGATATTTTTGAAAAATTCCAGAGCTTCTTCAACCGTCATTTCCAAAACTTGAGAAATATTTTTTCCCCTATATTCAATTGATAAAGTTTCTTTGTTAAATCTTTTTCCTTTACATTCTTGGCACTCAACATAAACATCCGGCAAAAAATACATTTCAATTTTCTTCACTCCTTGACCTTCACATGCCTCGCATCTTCCGCCTTTAACATTAAAAGAAAAGCGACCGGGTTGGTATCCCCGAATTCTGGCTTCTTTTGTTTTTGAAAAAAGGTCTCTAATGTATGAAAAAGCGCCGGTATAAGTTGCGGGATTTGACCTCGGCGTTCTGCCAATTGGAGATTGGTCAACTAAAGCCACCTTGTTCAAAAATTCTATTCCTAAAATATCTTCATATTTTCCCGGCTCTTCTTTTGCTTTATAAAATTTTCTCAACAGAACTTTGGCTAAAATATCATTCATCAAAGATGATTTCCCCGACCCTGAAACTCCTGTGATACAAACGAATTCCCCTAAAGGAATTTTGACATCAATGTTTTTTAAATTGTGTTCTGCCGCTTTTTTAATTATTAAATAATTTTGTTTCCCTGATGCGGTTTTAGCGGAAACGGAACTTTTTATTTTTTCAATCATGACTTTCTTCCTTCCAGACAAATAATCACCGGTCAGAGTATGACTTTTTAATAATTCTTTTTGAATTCCTTCAAAAATTATTTTGCCACCGTGCTTGCCAGCTCCAGGTCCGACATCAATCACCCAATCAGCAGCTTTAATTGTTTGGGGGTCATGTTCAACAACAACAACGCTGTTTCCCAAGTCTCTTAATTTTTTTAAAGTTTCAATTAATTTCCCTTGGTCTCTCGGGTGAAGACCGATTGAGGGTTCATCTAAAATATACAAGACACCGGTTAATTTTGAACCAATTTGAGTGGCTAATCTTATTCTCTGTTCTTCTCCGCCAGCCAAAGTAGCAGCCTTTCTATCCAAGGTTAAATAATCCAAACCGACGTCAATTAAAAATTGCAACCTGTTTATTATTTCTTTTGTGATGGGCAAAACTATTTTCTTTTCGTTTTCTTTCAAAGAAATTTTTTCAAAAAATTCTTTGACTTTGTCAATCTGCATCTCTACAATTTTATCAATTGACTTTTCAGCTACCGTTACTGCCAGCACTTCCGGTTTTAACCTTTTTCCTTGGCATTTTTCGCATCTTAATTCAACCATGTATTGCTCAATTTCTTCTCTGGTATATTCTGAATCGGTTTCGTGATACCTTCTTTCCAACCAAGGAATAATTCCTTCTAAAGTACCCGAACCGTATAAAATCAAATTAATTTTTTCTTTGGGTAAATTTTTAACCGGAGCATATAAATCAATATTTTCTAACTCTGCCAATTCTTTTAATTGCCACCAGAAAAATCCCTGCCGGCCGACTTTATGAGAAGCGTGGGCCCAGGGGAAAATTGCTCCTTCGGCAATTGATAAATTTTGGTTAGGGATTACAAGTTTTGGGTCAACTTCCAGTTTTTCGCCCAAACCCTGACAAGCTGGACAAGCGCCATAGGGAGAATTGAAAGAAAAAAGCCGGGGCTCTAATTCCGATAAAGAAATCCCGCACTCTTCGCAAGCGAAATGTTCGCTAAAAATTAAATCATTGTTTTTTAATTTTTTAGCGTTTAGGTTTTGACTAATAATAACTATTCCTTTGCCAAGTTTCAAAGCTGTTTCAATTGAATCAACTAATCTTGTTTTATCCAAATATTTATCAATGACCAATCTATCAACCACCACTTCAATCTCGTGTTTTTGCTTTCTGTCTAAAATTCTTTCCAAAGCTTCCTCAATCCGGTAAATTATGCCGTCAATTCTAACCCTGACAAAACCCGCTCTCTGGATTTCTTCTAAAACTCCGTGATGCTCTCCTTTTTTTCCGCGAATAACCGGTCCTAAAATTGTTATTTCTGAATTTTTTACTTTGCCAGCTGGCGGATTTAGAATCTGTTCTGTAATTTGATCTATTGTTTGACTTGTTACAACTTTTCCGCATTTTGGACAATGGGGTTTTCCAATTCTGGCAAATAAAAGACGGAGATAATCATATATCTCCGTGATAGTTCCCACGGTTGAGCGAGGATTGTGGCTGGCTTTTCTTTGGTCAATGGAAATTGCCGGTGATATTCCTTCAATTTTATCAACGTCTGGTTTATCCATCACTCCCAAAAATTGCCTGGCATAAGCAGAAAGTGATTCCACATAGCGTCTTTGCCCTTCGGCATATAAAGTGTCAAAAGCTAAAGAGGATTTTCCAGAACCCGAAATTCCGGTAATCACTACTAATTTATTTTTGGGAATATCAACATCAATATTTTTCAAGTTGTGAACCCGTGCCCCACGGATTTTGATGAAATTCTCGGTTAACATAGTTGTGTATTATACTCCAAATGTAAATTTTTTTCAACCCCATATAACAGCGAAGCTATCCACGGGATAAATATCAAAAAGCCCCGCCTTTCGTACGCGAAGGGCGGGGCTGAAATTATTCAAAAATTTTACTTTTTAAAAACTACAAGTATCTTTGTTCCAGTTTAAATCAAATGAATATATAAAAACAAAACTGGGCGTCACGTTTTCCGATGAAGCGTCCAGACATTTTGTCGGACAAACGAAATTAGAATCAATTTCCGTTTTTCTAACATATACCTCAATTTTATCTTCTTTCGGGTCCGCCATTCTATCCGCCCAAGCGCCGTTAAGGTCTTCTGTGGCGGGCCACACTCTTTCAAATTTTTTATTATTTACTTTATACAAACTAATCGCTCCGTCAGCCCAACCTTGAGAAGTGGTGCTTCCGGTGAAAAGAATTAGTGTCCCTAATTTACAGTTATATAATGTTATTTTCCCCTCATCAGCATTTATTAAAAATGTTTCCGTTAAAATATTTTCACCTTTTAAATCAAAAACGGCTAAAAAAGCATTATAAAGCCCTTCGGCCTGAGTTAACTCTTCAGTTGGTCTTTGAACAAGGATAAGTAAACTTTTTTCCGTTGGATTGATAAAATAATCCTCAAAAGTGTTTTCTATATAATAAGTAAGGTTTTCTTTGTCTTTAAAATATTTTTCTTTGACTTCGGTAAATTCTTTTCCGGGAAACGTCTGGCTTATTATATTTTTATAGTTTAATCCGGTTTGTTCTGAAGCAGGTGTTGGAGATGGCGTTGCCGCCGGAGTTAGATTGGTGTTGGAGGTCTTCGTTTTTTTATAATACTGCCACGCTAAAACCCCTCCGATAACGAGGATTATTAGAATAACAATCCAAATTTTAGAAATACCTTTTTGCATAGATTGCTTTTGCTTTCTTTAGATATAACACGTTTCTTTTTGGAATACAAAGGAATCAGTCTAATTTATAAATAAATAAAACAGCTTTTTAGATTGAAAAATTGGCGAAATTGATTTAAAATAATAGAGTTATGCCCCGTAGAGAAATTTCGAAAACCCCTACGGGGGAACTTGAGAATTTCAAAGAAATTCTTAATTAGAAATTCTTCTACGGGGTATGAGGAGCTTTAAATTTTTATCAAAAGAAAAAATCTTTAAACTCCCAAAGAGTACGGGGGTATATTGTTTTAAAAATAATAAAGAAATTCTTTATATTGGCAAAGCGGTTAATATTGGAGAAAGAGTAAAAAATCATTTCCACCCCCACACCATAACTTTGTTTGGTGTGGGGGTAAAGCAGCCAACTTATCGAGACAACCTCTTTATCAATCAGGTTTTTAAAATAGGTTATTTAAAAACCGATTCGGAAATTGAAGCTTTAATTTTGGAAGCAAGCTTAATCAAAAAATATCAGCCAAAATTTAATATTGTCTGGCGAGATGATAAAAATTATTTCTTTGTTGTAAAAACAAAGGATGATTTTCCAAGAATTTTCATTACTCATCAACTAACGAAGGACGTCGAACACGTTGGTCCTTTCGTTGATGGAAAGGCCCTAAAGGAAACTTTAAAAGTCTTAAGAAAAGTTTTTCCTTATCGAAGTTGCAACAAACTTCCGAAACGACCTTGTCTTTGGTATCAATTGATAAGATGTCCGGCACCCTGTTTACTAAAATCAAAATTGGCAGAACAAATTTTTAATTTAGAACAAAAAATAAAAAAAGAGTGTCAAAAAAATACAGAAAATGTAATGAAAATTTTAAAAGGAGAGAAAATTCAGGTTTTAAAAGATTTGAAAAAAGAAATGAAAAAATCAGCCCTTAAGCAAGATTTTGAAAAATCAGCTAAAATAAGAGACCAAATCATAAATCTGGAAAAAGTTTTGGCTCATTCTAAAATTTTTGAATCGTTAGAAATCGAAAAAGGAGATAATTGGACTAAGATCCAAAGTATTTTACAAAAAATCTTAAAAGTTAAAGGAAAAATTTCAAGAATTGAGGCCTATGATATTTCTAATATCCAAGGAAAGACGGCTACAGGTTCAATGGTGACATTTATTAATGGAAAGCCGGCTAAAAATTTTTACCGCAAGTTTAAACTCAAAATGCAGGGGAAACCAGACGATATAGCTATGATTAAAGAAATATTAAACCGCAGATTCAAACATTTAGAATGGGGGCTGCCCGACCTGATTTTAATTGACGGCGGAAAAGCGCAATTTAACGCCGCTCAATCAACAATTAGCAATCAACAATTAGTAATTCCTGCTGTTGCTTTGGCTAAGAAAAAAAATGAGCTGTATATTAGAGGAAAGAAACCCAGCACCAGAGCAAAGCTCGGTGCTGGACCAGTCCCGCACCGAAACGAAGTTTCTGGTGCGGGGAAACCGATTTTGCTTCAAAGTCTTCCAAGAGATATTTTTAATTTGATTTTACAGCTTAGAGACGAAGCTCACCGTTTTGCTCGAAAATATCATTTGAAATTAAGAGAGATTGACTTGGGTTTAAAATAGTGATAAGATTAATTAATTGTGACTCGTCTAATTTTTCATATTATAGGTGGGATTTTAGGTCTTTGGTTAGCCATTAAATTTGTCCCTGGCATCCAATTCAGCGGAGAAATAAGGGATTTGGTGTTAGCAGGCTGTTTTTTAGGATTAATTAATTTTTTTATAAAACCAATTTTAAATCTAATCACTCTGCCTTTAAGAATAATAACCCTTGGACTTTTTGGCTTAATAATTAATATGGGGGTTTTGTGGGCAGTGGATATTTTTTTTCCAGAATTAGACATTAGAGGAATAGTACCTCTTTTTTGGTCAACTTTGATTGTTTGGTTATTACATTATTTTTTAGGTTTTTGCGCTCAGAAAAAGAAAAACATAACTGAAAATTAAGAACCTGCCTTAGGCAGAACCTTGATCCTAACGGATTAAGAACCTCCGATAAAATCGGAGAACCTTGAACGCTTCGCTTATTATAATATGCAACAATATTTACCAATTGCTCAAATTGTAGTTGCTGTATTTTTAATTATCTTTATTCTTTTGCAACAAAGAGGACAAGCTTTAGGTTCGGCTTTTGGTGGCGGGGAGGGTGGTTTTTACGCTAATCGTCGAGGTATCCAGAAAAAAATTTTTTGGGCAACTGTTGTTTGCAGCGGACTCTTTATTGTTTTGGCTATATTGAATCTAATTTTCTAAACCCCGTAGTATAACAAAGACTTATCTACAAGGTTTAGAAAGGGAAAAAGAATATTCTCTTAAGTAAAGGTTTAAAAATCAAAAGTTTTACTACGGGGTAAATGCAATTTTCTTTCTCAAATTTAAAGTCTTTTTTAATTCCTTTTAAAAAATGGCCTTCCAAATCTCAATGGAGGCAATTTTTTCGCGTTTTAAATAAAAAAGAAAAGATTACTTTTTTTGTTTTTTTATTTCTATTTCTTTGTTCTTCTGTTTTTTTATTTATAAATTTTTATTTTAATAACACTAAAATAATTGCCGCTGATGGCGGAGTTTTAATTGAAGGGATTAATACAGATGTTTCTCGTGCCCCCCGCTTTATTAATCCAATACTTGCTAATTCTGACACCGACCACGATTTAACTGAATTAATTTATTCTGGTTTAATGAAATACGATGAAGAAGGTAAAATAATCCCTGATTTAGCCAAAAGTTCTCCTAAAATCTCGGAAGATGGAAAGGTATACGAATTTGATTTAAAGGATGATATTTTTTGGCAGGATGGAAAACCATTAACTACCGATGACATAATTTTTACCGTAAACACAATCCAAGATCCTGATTATAAAAGCCCTTTAAGAGTCAGTTGGTTGGGAGTAGAAACAGAAAAAATATCAGATAAAGTTTTGCTTTTTAAATTAAAAGACCCTTATATTTCTTTTCTTGAAACTACCACTCTTAAAATTTTACCAAAATATGTCTGGCAAAATATTTCGCCGGAAAATTTTTCTTTATCGGTCTATAATTTGAGACCAATCGGTTCGGGCCCTTTTAAGGTGAAAGAGATAAAACAAGATGAATCGGGAGCAGTAACTTTGGCTGATTTAGTTAAAAATCCAAGATATTACGGGAAAGTTCCTTACTTGAACCAAA
Source organism: Minisyncoccia bacterium (assembly GCA_041479865.1). Classification (GTDB taxonomy): domain Bacteria; phylum Patescibacteriota; class Minisyncoccia; order Minisyncoccales; family JBGOYX01; genus JBGOYX01. Next base: position 486 of record JBGOYX010000017.1, on the reverse strand, counting down.
TTTCTTTCCGTTTTTTTAAAAATGAGGATAATCTGATAAAAGCGGCAAAAGGAGGCGAAATTCAGGGCTTTAATCTAACTTCGGTAAAAAATTATTCTATTTTTGAAGGAAAAGGATTTTCAGATTACCATCTTTTTTTGCCCAGATATTTTAGTGTTTTTTTAAATCCAAATCCGCCAGCTGGCGAACCTAAAATTTTAGACGAAAAAGAAATAAGACAGGCTTTTAATTACGGAATCAATAAAAAAGAAATTCTGGAAAAAGTATTTTTAAATCAAGGAAAGATTATAGATTCTCCGATTTTTCCGGAACTTTATGGATTTAATAATCCGTCTGAAACATATGATTTTAATATAGAAAAAGCCAAAGAGCTTTTAGATAAAGCCGGATTTGTCGCAACTGAAAATGGAATAAGAAAAAGAGTAATAAAGAAAGAAACGGCTTTCCAATTTAAAAGCACCTTTAAAGTCGGGTCAAAAGGCAAAG
>JBGOYX010000016.1:0-8315 GCA_041479865.1 Minisyncoccia bacterium | reverse complement strand
GTGTTAGCCAAAATATATTGCCTTGCTTTGCCAAGCTCCTTTGCTTCTCCGCGGGAGAGCAATAAAAAATCATTTAAACCCAATTCTTTTGCCATTTCCGAAAGCATTTTAGCATTAACCAAAGCTGCCCGCCAGTTGGTTAGTTCGCCTTCAGCTTTCCGGGGGTAATTTTTATAAAGATTTTCCGTCACAACCAATTCCAAGACGGCATCTCCCAGAAATTCCAGTCTTTCGTTGTGTTCCAAGTAAAATTCCGGGTTCTCGTTCAAATAAGACCTGTGGCAGAATGCTTGAATCAATAAATCTTTATTTTTAAAAGAGATATTTAATCCTTTTTCAAGTTTGGAAAAATCTTTCATTAAAAATTAGCAATGAACAATGAATAAGGAACAAAAATTTTGATCATTAGTCACTATTCATTACTCTTTATTTTTATTATTATTTTTTTGTTTTTTATCTTCTTCTCCGCCAATTTCTTTAAATACCGTTCCCAAGACGCCGTTAACGAATTTTCCCGAGCTCTCTCCTCCGAAGTTTTTAGCCAGTTCAATGGCTTCGTTAATGGCTACTTTAGGAGGCACCTCTTCTTTTTTGGCGTATAATAGTTCAAAAAGGCCGATTCTTAAAACATTCCTGTCAACCAAGCTGATTTGATTAATTGGCCACTGAGGAGCGGCTTTTGAAATAATTTGGTCTATCTCGGGAAGATGCTCAACTACTGCCGTAATCAACTGCCAGACGAAGCTCGGATCTTCCAGCCCCGGCCCGAACTCTTTGATGTTTCTTTCAACGATTTGAGATAATTCGTCGGGTTTTTTGCCGGAAAAATCCCACTCATAAAGGGACTGCATTACGATTGACCTTGAAAGATGTCGTGAAGCCATATTACTTTCGAGAAAGTTCTTCCATTGTTAACGGCTTTGCTTTACCCCCTTCTTTTTCTTTTGATTTCATCTCTTTTTCTCTCTTTTTTCTTTCTTTTTTCGTTAATTTTTTCAAAACATCAATTACTTCCACTCCTTTATAATATCCGCAATTCCAGCAAAGGGTATGGGGCAAAACCGGTTTTTTACATTTCGGACACAATGATAAAGTTGGCGCTTTGGCGAAAAGGTGCATTCTTCTTTTGTTTCTTCTTGATTTGGTGTGTTTTTGTTTTGGAACAGCCATTGTGGTAACACAAAATTAATCGCGGCACGTCCCGACTTCGTCGGGACTAACACCGCTCTTTAGACCCCACACCTTTCGTCGTTTTTTAAATGAAATTTATTATTTTTATTAAAATATAGTTGAGCAACTTACGAAAGGTGAGGGGCCCCCGGCCCCTTTCCGATGTGGGATGTTATTTAAAAAATAATTACAACTGAATTTTATGTTAGCAGAAATTATTTTGTTTTGCAAGCTCTTACCGGCCTGAATGATTTACGGTGAATTTTACAGGGACCGTATTTTTTTAGCATTTTGAAATGGTATTTTGTCGGATAACCTTTATGCTTGTCAAACCCGTATTTAGAATATTTCTTATGATATTTTTGCATTATTCTGTCTCTGGTCACTTTAGCTAAAATTGAAGCGGCAGCGCAAGAAAAAACTTTTTCATCGGCTTTGACAATTGATTTTTGAGGAATATTTATTTTTAATCTCATATTGCCGTCAAGAATAAGAAAATCAGGTTTTGATTTTATTTTTTTAATCGCTTTTTCCATTGCCAATTTCGTTGCTTCTAAAATATTTATTTTATCAATCACCTTTTCAGAAACTATTCCTATCCCCCATTGAATTTTTAGTCCACCAGCTGGCGGATTTTTCAAAAGTTTGTAAAAAATCTCTCTTTGCTTTGCCGAGAGTTTTTTTGAATCTTTTATTTTTAGAATTTTGAATTCGGAAATTGGGAGTTTCCGAATTATAACTGCTGCGGCAGTCACCGGACCAGCCAAAGGTCCTCTTCCTGCTTCATCTAGACAGGCTACTCTTTTAAATCCTTTTTTCCACATTTTTTTTTCTTCTTTTAAACTTGGGTATTTCATATCAAAATTAAAAGGACTGAAAGATTCCAGCCCCTTTTTTTATAATTCATAAGTATTAGAGTTGTACTTTTTCTGGCCAAGAACACGCACCCCATGGAGTACACTTTCCCAATAATAAATAGCCCCAGGTACCATAAGTATGAGGAGGACATCTTCCGCTTAAAACGCATTCTACCATTGCCCGCTGAATTTTTAATTCATTATAAGAATGCATTACTAATTTCAAATCTAATGCTTTAAGAGGCTCTTCGCTTATAAGTTTTTTAATTAAATCACAGATATTACTGCCTTCACAGATTCCTCCGCTGGCACTACTTAAAATTGATAAAATTTCATTAAGCTTAGGATGATCTGCTCCGTATTTTACTCGATACCTCAAACGATTATTAATAAAAGAAAGTTGATACCATTTATCTAAAATACCTTTAACGTCATCTGTAGCAGTAAGGTTTGACGGAAAACCGGCCGTCACCATCCATTCGTAAGGAATTGAAATGTGCGATGCCATTGATGGAAAGCCGGGGATAACTTTTTCATTCCACCTAAACTGGCATTGTCCTCCACTCGTATCCCAGCTAAAGCCTGAGATAGTAATTCCTGGAGCTGTTAAGCCATCTAAAGAAGGGCAATTAGTTTCGGGTGGTGGCACGGTTCCAGAGCAACCAGAAGTATCAAAAGTACAATCAGATTTACATTTTAATCCTTCGGGTTTTTCAAAACCGAAATCTTTGCAGGTTTTACTCCCTAAAGAGCCGTCGCATTGTTCGCCCGAATCTATTGTTCCATTACCGCATGTTGGTGAAGTTGCGGTTACACATTTACCGCTGCTACAAGTGTCAGGGCTACAGTCATGAGTAGTTGATTTACAACTTGTTCCGTCACAATACCATTCAGTTAGGGTTTTACCATCAGTAGAACAAGAATCGGTTCCTTTAGTTGTTAAACCAGCACAAGTTGAACCTTCTTTACAAGTTCCTTTTACATCCCAAACCTGGCCTGGCCCATCGCTGTCATTACAACGCAAAGCGCAACCCGAAACACAATTAGCAATAGATTCACAACATTCCGTACAATCCGTGGCTCCTGAAATTATGCCTGAACTGCAAACTTTGCCGCTGGTACAGCATTTTGCGCCCGATTTTAATTGAGCGCAGGTTTTGGGTTGTGGCGCTGAACAACTCCCCACACAACAAGTATATCCCTGATTAATATATTGACTCTTCTCTGTGGTATTTGTCACTTCTGAATTTTTATTAGTTCCCGAGCAAGTTTGACCGGAAGAGCACCAAACACCGCCCAAATCCCCGCATTTTTTAAATGTAGGTGGGGGAGGCATACCAAGACAACTTCCTACGCAACAGGTATATCCCTGGTTAATATATTGGCTTTTCTCCGTATTATCTGTCACTTCTGAATTTTTAGGGGGTGATGAGCAGATTTGACCGGGAGGACACCAAGCACCGCCTAAATCCCCGCATTTTTTAGTTTTAGGAGCGCACCTGGAATCGTTATTTATGCATTTAGCACACCAACAATTCAAAGGTAAAATACAGCCAGTTCCCCAAACCCCACCATTCTCCCATTGCCTCCATTGAGAAGCACTGCAAAAAGCCCACTCGCCATTACTAGGGCTGTCGCAGGCACCGCTATCAGGTGGAGTAGCACCTATATAACACTTCCCTCCGGCATATCCTTTAGCTTGGCAATACGCTTTGCATGTACCATTATTGCTCTCAGGGGATTTACAACGGCCCTTAGAACAACAAATTTGGCTTGGATGAGAATTTTTATCGGCCGGGTCATTCACTTGAGAAGTATAATCGACTAAGTCACAAGTATAACCACTTTGACACCATTCGCCTAATTGAGCGCAGGTTTTAGTCTGAGTACCGCTGGTATTGCAGCTACCACCAAAACAGCCGTATCCTTTTGAGCAATTCCAACTTGCACATCCTCCAGGACAAACCTCATATCCGCCGCTAGCAGTATCACAATCACAAAAAGCCCCCATGAATCCGCCACTCTTACAGCTAAATCTATAATGAGTATTTCCATCGCAAAAATCATAAGGACCGTCTGGGCAATTAGTACACCAATCGTTAGCGCTTGCAGTTACACCTCCTGAGGTAAACGTACGACCGCAGACATTTGAAGAAGTTAGGGCGGTTGCTGAATTATTGCCTATTAAGAAAAATAAAACTCCTCCTGAAACTCCAAGGCCGATAATTCCGCTAAATAATATTATAAAAAATTTTCTTTTCATAATTAAAAACCAAACAAATTATCAATTTCACTTCTTCTAGCACTCGGAACACCCACTACTGTATCAACGCCCGGCTCTGATAAATATTGACTAAGAGCAGCTTCCGGATCTGTGGGCCAACCTGGCGGCGGCGTAGGAAAAGAAGTGGGGGTCGGTGTAGTAACTTCGGTAATCGGCTTTTCTATTCCCATAAGATTCATTAAAATAGAAGGTAAGGCAGCGGCTAAAATAACCACCGCTAGTCCAATCGCTCCGTAAAATAAAATTTGTTTGGCTTTAGCTGTTTTATCTGGAGCACCAGCCGAAGTTAAAAATTGAAAAGCCCCGATTAAAACAACAATTATTGTAAGCGGAATCAAAAATAAATAGGCGAAATTTTGAATCGATTTAAAAACGTCGGAGATACTTTGACTTTTTGTATAAGGTCCAAAAGTGATTTCTTCCGAAGAAATTATGAAAGGAGTTAAAATAAGAATTATTAGGACTAGACTTAAAAATATAGATGAAAATTTCCTCATTAATTTATTATTATTCTTATAAAAGGTTCAGTCAAGTGGTTAATTATAGAATTTTTTATCTATTGCTCTTTCTTTTTGATAAAAATTTCTGTAGAATGATATAATCACTTAAACCAAGGTTTTTTAATTATGGCGAAATTTACCCATTTACACGTTCATTCGCACTATTCCCTTTTAGACGGTCTGCCAAAAATTGATGAAATTTTAGATTATTGCCAGAAATTAGGAATGGATTCAGTGGCTTTAACTGACCACGGAGTTATCTATGGAGCAGTAGAGTTTTATAAAAAAGCAAAAGAAAAAGGAATTAAACCCATAATCGGATGCGAAATGTACATGGCTTTTGAGAAAATGACTCAAGAAAGACCGAATATTGATGATAAAAGATACCATTTGATTTTGTTGGTTAAAAATGAGATAGGTTATAAAAATCTGGTCAAATTAATTACAAAAGCCCACCTGGAAGGTTTTTATTATAAACCGAGAATTGATGAAGAATTATTGGCCCAATACTCGGAGGGATTGATTTGTTTATCGGCTTGTCTTGCTGGAAAAATTCCCCGATTGATTTTGGCGAATAAAATGGGAGAGGCAGAAAAAACTGCTCTTTTTTATCGGGAAATTTTCGGCAAAGATAATTTTTATTTGGAAATCCAGCATCATCCAAATATAGAAGAACAGAAAAAAATCAATAAAGGATTAGTTTCTCTTTCTAAAAAATTAAAAATCCCTATAGTCGCCACCAACGACTGCCATTATTTAAAGTCGGAAGATGCTGCGGCCCAGGATATTTTGATGCTAATTAATACGGGGGCTAAACCTGACGACCCGGAAAGATTGACCATGGAAGCTGATGATTTTTCAATGAAAAGTCCCGAGCAAATGATAAAAGATTTTAAAGATTATCCAGAAGCGATTGAGAACAGCCAAAAGATTGTTGAGGCGTGTAATTTTCAGTTAAAACTCGGCGATATTAAACTGCCAAAATTTGAAACTCCGAATGGAAAAACAACTGATGAATATTTAAAAGACCTTTGCTTTGAAGGAATTAAAAAAAGGTATGGCCAAAATCCGGCCAAGGAAGTCATTGATAGATTGAATTTTGAATTGGGAGTTATTACCCAAACCGGCTTTGCGTCTTATTTTTTAATCGTCCAAGATTTTGTTAATTGGGCAAAAGAAAATAGAATCGTAGTCGGGCCTGGTCGAGGTTCGGTTGGCGGGTCTTTAGTCGCCTATTTGCTTAATATCACCAATGTTGACCCTCTCAAATATAATCTTTTATTTGAGAGGTTTTTAAATCCGGAAAGAATTTCTCTCCCTGACATTGACCTTGATTTTGCTGACCGCAGAAGAGATGAAGTTATAGAATATGTCGCCCAAAAATACGGCAAAAACAGAGTGGCTCAAATTATTACTTTTGGGACAATGGCAGCCAGAGCCGTAGTCAGAGACGTTGGCAGGGCTCTGGGCTATCTTTACAGCGATTGCGACAAAATTGCCAAAATGATTCCTTTCGGCTTAACCTTAGACCAAACCTTAGCTCAAGTTTCGGAATTCCGGCAGGCTTATTTATCTGACCCAAAAATTCAAAAATTAGTTGATTTTGCCAAAAAACTGGAAGGTTGCGCCCGCCATGCCTCAACTCATGCTTGTGGCGTGGTAATCTCGGCAGAACCATTAGATAATATTGTTCCTTTACAACATCCCACCCAAGATGATGAAGTAATAGTCACCCAATACGAGATGAAATCAGTTGAAGATTTGGGGCTTTTAAAAATGGATTTTCTTGGTCTTAAAAATTTAACCATCATTGAAGATACTTTATCCAGAATCTATAAAGTTCAAGGCAAGAAAATTGACATTGAAAATATTCCTTTAGACGACAAAGAGGTTTACAAATTATTTCAAAAAGGAGAAACAATCGGCGTCTTTCAATTGGAATCGGACGGAATGAGAAGATATTTGAAGCAATTAAAACCAACTGAGTTTGAAGACATTGTTGCCATGGTGGCTTTGTATCGTCCCGGCCCCATGGCTTTAATCACCGATTATATTGCGGGAAAATATAAGAAAAAAAGAATAGAATACTTGCATCCGAAATTAAAGCCAATTTTGGAATCAACTTACGGAATTTGCGTTTATCAAGAACAAGTGATGAAAATTGCCCAAGAGTTAGCCGGTTTTTCTTTAGCTGAAGCCGATATTCTAAGAAAAGCTATCGGCAAAAAAATCAGAAAACTATTAATGGACCAGAAAGAAAAATTTATTGGAGGCATGGTAAAAAACGGAATTCAAGACAATATTGCCCATAAAATTTGGAACTGGATTGAGCCTTTTGCTAAATATTCTTTTAACCGTTCCCATGCTGCAGCCTATGCTTTAATTGCCTATCAAACCGCCTATCTAAAAGCTCGTTTTCCGGTTGAATTTATGGCTTCCCTTTTAACGTCGGAAAAAGCCGACGTAGAGAGAACCGGATTTTTAATATCAGAATGCAAGAAAATGGGACTTGAAGTTTTACCTCCGGACATTAACGAGAGCTTGGCAAATTTCACAGTGGTTGGACCCAGAAATATCCGCTTTGGACTGACGGCCATAAAAAATGTCGGCTGGAACGTGGTGGAAGCGATTGTAAAAGAAAGAAAAAACACAGGCCCCTATCAATCTATATTTGATTTTATCAGCCGAGTGAACTCAAAAGATTTAAATAAAAAATCCCTTGAAAGCTTGATTAGAGCTGGAATTTTTGATAAATTAGCCGAGAGAAGACAACTGTTAGATAACTTAGAAAGGTTACTGGAAACAGCCAGAGAAACCCAAAAAACGAAAACTAACGGCCAGAAAGGTCTTTTTGATGAGACAATTCATAATACAAATTTCCAACTTGTTTCAGTTAAACCGGCGACTGAAGCTGAAAAATTAAATTGGGAAAAAGAATTACTGGGCCTTTTTGTCACTTCTCATCCTTTGGAGAATTTTAAAAATGTCATCGCCAAGAAATCATTAACCATTGATAAAGTAAAAAACAGTTTTATAAATCGGAACGTTAAAATCTGCGGACTCGTCTCTTCAATCAAAAAAGTTATTACCAAAAATGGAAGGCCGATGCTTTTCGTCGGGCTGGAAGACCTTAATGATAAAATTGAAGTGATTGTTTTTCCGGGGGTAATTGAAAGAAATCCGGCCGCTTTCCAGGAAAATAAAATTGTCTTTGTTTCCGGACGAGTTGACAACCGAGACGGCGTTCCGAAATTAATTTGCGAAAATATTGAAGAAATTATTGAAGAAATTAAAGAAATATGATTGAAAAAGTTCGCCATTCATTGTCTCATATTTTAGCTGCTGCAGTTCAGGAATTATATCCTGATACTCGCTTCGGCATGGGACCGGCAATTGACAATGGATTTTATTATGATTTTGAATTTAAAATTCCTATAGGGTTTGATGATTTGCCGAAAATTGAAGATAAAATGAGGAAATTAATAAAGCAGGAATTTATTTTTG